>USPB01000119.1 GCA_900556405.1 uncultured Actinomyces sp. | reverse complement strand
GCCTGACCCTGGGGACGATGGGCTTCCTGCAGTACCTGGGGCCCACCCTGCAGCTCCTCGTCGCAGTGTTCATTTTCCACGAGACCGTTCCGACATTCCGCTGGATCGCGATGGGCGTCGTGTGGGTGGCGCTAGCGTGCCTGAGTGCCGACTGGCTGCTTTCCTCCGTGCGCGCCAAGCGCCTGGCGCGCGCGGATCACCAGGACTGAGGCCGGGCACGTCCGTTACGTCGGGCACGTCGGGGACGTCGAGCACATCGGGCACGTCGAGCCTGCGAGGAGCACCCACAACCACCGCACCGCGACAAAATTCGCCCAACACGGGGCCTTCACAGGCTCACCCGCGACAAAGTTCGCCCAGCGCAGCCCCTACTACGGTGTTTTCGCAAAAAACTCGCCCAGCACGCCACAAACCGCCGATTCTAGGCCTTTTCTCGTGCGCTGGGCGAACTTATTTGCGCACAGGACACAGCCACGTGGCAACTGTGAAACCACCATCACCACAGCGACCGCTGATGCAGGCCAACGTGAAACCGCCATCACCAATGCTCGCCCCAGAACAGCGACCATTGAAACCACCATCACCTCTGCAACCGAAAAATGCACGAAAAACACCCATTTCTCGCCCGCAAAGGTGATGGCGGTTTCAACCCCACGCGCGCACGAGCGAGCAAAGGCGATAGCGGTTTCATCTGAGGCTCGGCCTGCGCGAGCAAAGGCGACGCCGGTTTCACGCGAGAGATTTGCGACGCCCGCGGGCTATTGGGGGTCCTGATCAACGCACATTCGCATGCAATTCCGCCGCAGACACTTCATGCGTCAGCATGCAATCGTTGAAATTCCAAGCTTTCTGCGGAGTCATAGACGACAGGCGTCAGGGAATTGCATGCGAAATTGCCAAGCAATAGCAGCACCTGCCGCCGGCGTGGAGGGCACAGGAGGGTCCGGAGGACGTAAGAGGGCCTGGCTGCGGTGCCCGTGGGCGGTGGCGGGGCCTGGCCGGGCATCGAGACGACGCATCACCGCACAGCACTGCAGGCGCCGCCGGTGTGGAGGCCGCCGCGGGGCCTGCGGGGCCTGGCCGGGCTTCGAGGCGCGGCGCCGAACGAAGTGAGGTCGCCTAGCCTCGCGGGCGGGCAGGCCACGCGGCGGCCGGAGATCTGGCGGGGCCACAAGCACCACCGAACGGAGAAGCCTCAGAACTCCTCGTAGTACTCCGGGTTCTGGTCGGCCTGGCGGCCGTCGGGGCGCCCGAGTGCGCCGATCGCAGCCATTTGTTCGGAAGACAGCGAGAACGAGAAGATGTCGAGATTCTCGCGCTGGCGCTCGGGGTTACCGGACTTGGGCAGGGGCAGGGCGCCGAGCTGGTAGTGCCAGCGCAGGATGAGGCGCGACGGGGACACGCCCACCTCGGAGGCCAGGGCAACGATCGCGGGGTCTTCGACGATGCGCCACTTGCGGCCCAGCGGGCTCCACGATTCGGTGAGCACGCCAATTTGCGCGTGGTACTCGAGCGCGGAGGCCTGCGGGAAGTAGGGGTGCAGCTCGATCTGGTTGACGCTCGGGTATTCGCCGGTTTCGGCGTGCACACACTGAAGGTGTTCGGGCAGGAAGTTGCACACGCCGACGGAGCGGATGAGGCCGCGGTCGCGCGCGTCCAGCAGGGCTTGGAAGGCCTCGACGTACAGGCCACGCTTGGGGTTGGGCCAGTGGATCAAATACATGTCCCAGTAGTCCAGGCCGGCGCGCATGAGGGATTCCTCGACGGTGTAGACGGCCTCGTCGTAGCGCTGGTGGCGTCCGGGGAGCTTGGAGACGAGGCGCAGGTCCTCGCGGGGGACTCCGCAGCGGCGGACGGCGGCACCCAGGGCGCCTTCGTTCTCGTAGTTGAAGGCGCTGTCCAGCATGCGGTATCCGGCGTCGACGCCAGAAACCATCGCTGACACGCCTGAGGCGCCGCGCAGGTTGTAGGTCCCCAGCGCGATCGCGGGGACGTCCAGGCCGTCGTTGAGGGTGTATGCGGGGATCTCACTCATGTGGCAATCGTAGGCCGGGCATCGCTGAGAGTTCTACCATGGTCAGTATGGCACAGCTTGAACTGGACGAGGTCCACGCGAACGCGGTGGACTATCAGCATTTCCTTCTTGATTCTCCGACTCCCTATCACGCGGCCGAGGTCGTGGCGCAGCGCCTGGTGGACGCCGGCTTTACGCGCGTCGACGAGAAGGGCGCGTGGGACGCGTCCCCGGGCGGTCACGTGATGGTGCGCGGTGGCGCGGTGGCCGCGTGGTTCGTGCCCGAGACGGTCGCCGACGAGGCGGGCTTCCGTATCGTGGGCGCGCACACGGATTCGCCGGCGTTGTCGGTGAAGCCGTCGGTGCAGTCGACGACGCCGGATGGCTGGGGCCAGATTGACGTCGAGGTGTACGGCGGCATGATGTGGAACTCGTGGCTGGATCGCGAGCTGACGCTGGCGGGCCGCCTGATTCTGAACTCTGGCGAGGTTGTTCTGGCTCGTACGGGTCCGATTGCGCGTATCCCGCAGCTGGCGATTCACCTGGATCGTGAGGTGAATCCGGTTGGTTTGAAGCTGGATCCGCAGAAGCACCTGCACCCGGTGTGGACGGTGGATAACCCGTACGGCAACGTGCTGGAGTATGTGGCGCGCACGGCGGGCCTGGACGACGCGTCGCAGGTTGCGGCCTTCGATCTGATTCTCACTCCCAGTCAGGGGCCGGGTTTCTTCGGCGATAAGGGCCAGTTCATCGCGGCGTCGCGCCAGGATAACCTGTCGAGCGTGCATCCGGGCCTGGTGGCCCTGGAGCGTCTCGCGGCGCAGGGGACTCCGGAGAGCGGCGACGTCACGGTGTTCATGTGCTTTGACCACGAGGAGGTGGGTTCCGGCTCGCGCACGGGCGCGGCCGGCCCGATCCTGGAGACGGTGCTGCGTCGCACGGCGACGGCGCTGGGTCGCGATGAGGACGGCTTTGAGCGGATGCTCGCGGCCTCGTCGTGCGTGAGCGCGGATGCGGCGCATTCGGTGCACCCGAACTACGCGGATCATCACGATCCGAATAACCGTCCGGTGATGGGTCGCGGCCCGGTCCTGAAGATCAACTCGAAGCAGCGTTACGCGACTGACGGCGAGGGCATTGCCCTGTGGAATCGCGCGTGCGCGGCGGCGGGTGCGGTGTCGCAGAGCTTCGTGGGCAACAACGCGATGCCGTGCGGCACGACGATTGGTCCGATCACGGCGACTCGTCTGGGGATCCTGACGGTGGACGTGGGCGTGGGCCTGCTGTCGATGCACTCGGCGCGCGAGATGAGCCACGTGGATGATCTCCTCGACCTCTCGCGGGTGCTCGAGGCGTACTGGCAGGGTGCCTGACGCCCAGCGCGCCTGACGCCTGAGAGCATAGAGAAACCCCAGCCTCGTCCATCAATCGGCGAGGCTGGGGTTCTTTCGTCTATCGGGTGCCCTCAGAGAGCGGCAACCGCGGTGACGGTGACGGGCACGTTGCCGCGCGTGGCCTTGGAGTAGGGGCACAGCTCGTGGGCGCGCTCGACGAGGGCCTGGGCGCGCTCGAGCGGGGCGCCGGGGATGAAGACCTTGATGTCGGCGGTGAGGGCGAAGGAGTCGCCCTCGGGGCCAAGGCCGATCGTGGTGCGCACGACGGAGTCCTTGGTGTCGATGCCCAGTTCCTTGGCGGCCAGGCCCATGGCACCCTGGAAGCAAGCGCCGTAGCCCATGGCGAAGAGGGCTTCGGGGTTGGGGCCGTCGCCGGGGCCGCCCAGTTCCTTGGGCATGCGCATGACGTGGCTGATGCCGAGCGCGGGGACGGAGGAGGTGCCGGCGCGACCACCGGTGGAGTCGGCGGTGACGGTGTAAACGATCTCGTTAGGTGTATCCATGACCCCATTCCACCACTAGGACTTCAGTCCCGCAAGGGGTTTGACAGAAACACAAGCTTTTTCGCGCACACGGGGACGAGGCCGGGGTACAGCCCGCGGGTCACGCGCCGTCAGGCGGTGAGAAAGTCCGCGTCGGGGCGGGCGCTCAGGGCCTTGGCGACGGCGCGACGGAAGCGGTCGTTCATGGGAGGGAGCTGGTCGCCGCGGAAGAACGCGGTCTCGCTGTTTTCGCCGTCGGCGGGGCTGGGCTCGCCGCTCACCCACTCGGCGGCGAAGGCGACGTCCAGATAGGTGGTGACGTCGCCATTGTCATAGGTGACGGGGCCAACGACCTCGACGGACAGGAGGCGGCGCACCTCGATGCGAACGTCGGCTTCCTCCAAGGCCTCGCGGGCGGCTGCGATCGCGGGCTCCTCGCCGGGGTCGACGATGCCGGTCACGGGGGTCCAGGCGCCATTATCGGAGCGGCGCACGCACAGGACCTCGACGTCCTCGGGCGCGATGGGGCGCGCCCAGTCGATCGCCGCCCGACCCGGGGCGGGACGAAGGATCACAACGGTCGTGCCGGGCATCCACAGGGGTGCGTGGCCGACGTGACGGCGCAGTTCGAGGACGAAGTCGGGGGTAGCCATGGCCCTAGTCTACGGCGCTCACAGGAAGGAGGTGATGACCGGCAGGAGCAGGATCTTGACGATGATCGCGAAGGCGAAGAGGGTCGCGTAGGCGGCCTCGATACGCTCGTCGGCGACGCGGGCATCGGCGGCCTGCAGGACTGCCGGCTGGCCGAGGAAGCCCGCGATGCCACCCGCGGCACGAGCGGAGGACAGACCAATGAACTTCGCACCGAGGGCCTGAATGACACAGCACACGACAACCATGACGGCGGCGAGGAGCGCGGCGCGCCAGCCGTCGGGGCTGCCGAGCAGGCTCGCGAACTGCGGGCCTGCATTAAGGCCCAGGGCAGCGAGGAAGAGCATGAGGCCGATCTGTCGGATCGTCAGGTTCGCGGCGGCGGGCAGGGTCCACACGAGCGGTCCGGTACGGCGCAGGGCACCGAGCAGCATGCCGACGATCAGGGGTCCGGCGGCGGCGCCCAGCTGGAAGCCCTGGCCACCGGGCAACGGGAAGGACACGATGCCCAGAAGCAGGCCGAGGACAAGGCCAATGCCGAAGGCCATGCCGTCGACCTCGGCGACACGGCGCTCGGAGTCGCCGAGCCACTCGGCGATGTCGTCGAGCTCGTCCGTGGGAACGACGACGGCGACGTGGTCGCCTAGCTGCAGGTCAAGGTCGTCGCGGGCCAGGAGGTCCAGGTCGCCACGGCGCACGCGCGTGATGACGGCACCGAAGCGCTTGGTGACATTGAGTTCGCAGACGCTGCGGCCGGCGACGTCGGGGTTGGACACGACGATGCGCTCGAACGCGAGGTCGGAACGGTCATCCTCGAGGTTGTGGTCGAGGATCTCGCCGACGAGGGGTGCCGTCTCCTTAATAGACGCAGGATCGCCGACCATGACGACGTAGTCGCCGGGCAGCAGGTCCTCGCCGGGGGCGATGACGCGGGTGCGACCGTCGCGTCGCAGGTAGGACAGGCGCACGCGCTGATCACGCCACGCGTCGATGTCGCGCGTGTTGATGTGCTTGGACACGTGAATACTCACGGCCTCCAGGGATGAACCCGCGAGGGAAGGCGTGTCCTTGGGTCCGACCCACTTCCTCGTCACAGTGATCGTGACGATGAGGATGCCGCCGATGACACCCACCGGATAGCCAAACGCATAGCCGACCGCCGCGTGGGGATCTCCCGTGAGGCGGGTGGCCGTATCGAGGGCGGGCGCGGCCGTCAGAGCTCCCGTGAACAGACCCGACGTGAGTCCAGAGGACAGGCCGAAGATGCGGCCTCCCGCGAGCGCGATGAGCGCACCCACGACGCACACGATTGTCGTGAGGGCGAGGAGGTTCGTCTGCTTACGCAAATCCTGGAAGAAGGTCGCGCCCGCGGAAATGCCGACGCAATACACAAAGAAGGCCAGGCCCATCGGCTGGACGATCGACATGTGAGTGCTGACAACCTCGGGATGCAGCGCCGAAACGATGAGGCCAACGAAGAGAGCACCCGCCGCTCCGAAGCGCAGCGGGCCGATCCGGATGGCCCCGAT
>USPB01000118.1 GCA_900556405.1 uncultured Actinomyces sp. | reverse complement strand
TGCCCACCTTCGAAGAGGGCAAGGCCATCGCGACCCGCGCCGCCTCCGGCCAGGTCCTCAACGCGATCGCCCCGGTGCTGCCCGAACTGTGGGGCGGTTCCGCCGACCTCGCCGGTTCGAACAACACGTTCCTGAAGGGCGAGCCCTCGTTCCTGCCCGTGCACCGTTCCTCGTCGGCGTTCAGCGGCAACGAGTTCGGCCGTAACCTCCACTTCGGCGTGCGCGAATTCGCGATGGGCGCGGCCCTCAACGGCATCGCCGCCGACGGCTTCACCCGCGCGTACGGCGGTACGTTCTTCGTGTTCTCCGACTTCATGCGCGGCGCGGTGCGCCTCGCCGCCCTCATGGACCTGCCGGTCACCTACGTGTGGACCCACGACTCCATCGGCGTCGGCGAAGACGGCCCGACACACCAGCCGATCGAGCACCTCGCCTCCTACCGTGCGATCCCGAGCTTCGCTGTCGTGCGTCCCGCAGACGCCGCTGAAACGGCCGCATCCTGGAAGGCCATCCTCGAGCAGTCCCACCCGGCAGCCATCGTCCTGTCGCGCCAGAACCTGCCCAACCCCGCACGCGGCGAAGGCACCGGCCTGGCCACCACCGAGGACCTCGCCCGCGGCGCCTACGTCCTGGCCGACACCGAGGGCACGCCCGACGTGATCCTGCTGGCCTCCGGCTCCGAGGTTTCCGTCGCCCTTGAGGCACGCGAGACCCTGGCAGCCGAGGGCGTGGCCGCCCGCGTCGTGTCCGTGCCCTGCCTCGACTGGTTCGAGGCCCAGGACCGCGAATACCGCGACTCCGTCCTGCCCCCGTCAGTGCGCGCCCGCGTCTCTGTCGAGGCCGGCATCGCTCTGCCGTGGTACCGCTGGATCGGCGACGCCGGCCGCGCCGTCTCCATCGAGCACTTCGGCGCCTCCGCGCCGGGCGACCTCCTCTTCAAGGAGTATGGCATCGATGCCGAACACGTGGCCGCAGCCGCGAAGGAATCCATCGAGGCCGCTCGTTCGTGACTTTTTAGTCAACTGAACTGAACATAGGGCTGCTGGCGCGCGTGGGCGTGCCAGCAGCCCTATTCTCGTAGACATGTGTGGGTCCTCGGTCCCGCTGCGCTCACCCTACGGATGACGCGGTCGGGCCCCGGCCTCGTCCCAACCCTTGAGCGAACGGAGACCACTCGTGACCAACGAGATCCCCACCCTGCGCGATCCCCAGGACCGCAGGCTTCCGCGTATCTCACCGCCCTGCGGCCTCGTCATCTTCGGTATCACCGGTGACCTCGCCCGCAAGAAGTTGCTCCCCGCGATCTACGACCTCGCAAATCGCGGTCTGCTTCACCCCGCGTTTTCGCTCACCGGCTTCGCGCGCCGCGACTGGAGTCCTCAGGACTTCGAGGAATACGTGCGCGCGTCCATTGAGGCACACACACGCACCGGTTTTAACGAGGGCACGTGGAACCAACTGCGCTCCGGACTGCGCTTCGTCTCCGGCACCTTCGACGATCCGGAAGCCTACCGTCGCCTCGCGCAGACCGTCGCCGAACTCGACCACTCACGCGGCACCGGCGGCAACCACGCCTTCTATCTGTCCATTCCTCCGTCATACTTCCCGGTCGTCGCCAAGCACCTGTCGGACACCGGCCTCAACAAGCGACAGGGTCGCGAATGGCGACGCGTCATCATCGAGAAGCCCTTCGGACACGACCTCGAATCGGCGCGCGAGCTTTCCGACGTGATCTCGCAGATCTTCGATGAGCAGGATGTCTTCCGCATTGACCACTATCTGGGCAAGGAAACGGTCCAGAACATCATGGCCATGCGCTTTGCGAACGCCATGTTCGAGCCTCTATGGAAGGCAAACTACGTCGACTCCGTCCAGATCACGATGGCCGAAGACATCGGCATCGGCACGCGCGCTGGCTACTACGACGGCATCGGCGCAGCCCGCGACATCATCCAGAACCACCTGCTGCAGCTCATGGCGCTGACCGCCATGGAGGAACCCGTCCGCTTCACGCCCGAGGAAATCCGAGCGGAGAAGGAAAAGGTTCTCTCCGCCGTACGGCTGCCCGATGACCTGGCAGCCGACACAGCACGCGGCCAGTACGCCAGCGGTTGGCAGGGTGGAGATCGCGTACGCGGTTACCTCGAAGAGGACGGCATCCCCGCCGACTCGACAACCGAGACCTTCGCAGCGATCAAGCTTTTCGTCGACACACGCCGCTGGGCGGGCGTGCCCTTCTATCTGCGTGCAGGCAAGCGCCTCGGCAAGCGCGTCACCGAAATCGCGGTGATCTTCAAGCGCTCGGCTCACGTGCCCTTCGGTAACTCCGCCCTCAGCGAATCCGCTCAGAACGCGCTCGTTATCCGCGTCCAACCGGACGAAGGCCTCACCCTCAAGCTAGGCGCCAAGGTTCCGGGCACTTCGATGCAGGTGCGCGACGTGACCATGGACTTCGCCTACGGTCACGCGTTCACCGAGGACTCCCCCGAGGCGTACGAGCGTCTCATCCTTGACGCACTCGTCGGTTCCGCTCCCCTGTTCCCGCACCAGCACGAGGTCGAGGCCTCGTGGAAGATCCTCGACCCGATCCTGTCCTTCTGGGAGACCCAGGGGCAGCCCGAGCCCTACGCCCCCGGCACCTGGGGTCCCCAATCCGCGCACGACATGCTGGCCCGCGACGGCCGTTTCTGGAGGCTCCCGTGATCATCACCCTGAAGAACACCACGTCCGCCGAGGTCGCATCCCGCATCGTCGAGCTGCGTGACGAGCGCGGATCGGCCGCCCTCAGCCGCGTCCTCACGCTGCTCATCTGTGTGCCCGACCTGATCGATGTCGACAACGCGATCGATGTATCCGACGCGGTGTCACGCGAGCATCCCTGCCGCGTCATCGTCATCGTCGAACCCGAATCCACCGAAGGTACCGCACGCCTCAACGCTCAGATTCGCGTCGGCGACGCGGCGGGATTGTCCGACATCATCATCCTGGAACCGCGCGGCGAGGCAGCATCGAACATTGACTCGCTCGTCATGCCACTGCTCCAGTCGGACACTCCTGTCGTCACCTACTGGCCGGTGGCTCCGCCGCAAAATCCTGGTACGCACCCACTCGGCCGCCTCGCGGTCAAGCGCATCACCGATTCGCGTGCGACCGAGTGCCCGATGGCGACACTGTCCGCGCTGTCGGCCGTGTACACCCCCGGCGACATCGATCTCGCGTGGGCCGGTGTGACGCTGTGGCGTGCGTTGCTCGCCGCCATCGCCGAAGACTTTGATCGCCTGCCGTCCTCGATCCGCGTCGCGGGTAACGCGACGCACCCCTCGCCGTTCCTCGTCGCTGCGTGGCTGCACCACCAGCTGGGCGTACCCGTCGAGCGCGTCGTCGATCCCGAAGCCCTCACGATCACAGACATCACGTTCTTCTTTGATGATGACACGACCGTGTCCCTGTCGCGCAGCGCCTCCTCGTCGGTGGCCTGCCTCTCACGCCCGGGCCTCGAGGATCGAAGCGTCAACCTGGCACGCCGCTCCGTTCAGGACTCGCTGATGGAAGACCTGCGTCGTCTCGATCCGGACGTCTACTACGGAGAGCTCCTCACCGAGGAGCTGCCGCGGCTCGCCCTGTCCTCTGAAGGCGAGTGACATGGTTTCTGTTCACACGCTCGAGGTCTTTCCAAGTATCGACGAGCTGAATGCCGCCGTTGGTCGCGCATTTTTCGCGCGTCTGCGCGCGCTCATTGACGAGGCCGACACCGACGTGCGGGTCAACGTTGCCATTTCCGGCGGAGCTATCACGACGTCTCTTCTCCCCTCGCTGGCGCCGCGTGTCGATGAGGTTGACTGGTCGCGCGTTCGCGTGTGGCTGGTCGATGAACGCTACGTTCCGGCCGGGGATGCGGACCGTAACGACGATCAGGCCTGGGATGGCTTCCTCCATGCCGCCTCCGGCGTGGAGTTCATACGTATGCCGACATCGGACGCGTCTGCTCCTGGCGCTGGATCGCTTGACGATGCGACCATGGCGTTTGCCCAGACCTGGCGCACACTGATGGGCGAGCGTTCCTTCGACATCGCACTGATCGGCATGGGTCCCGACGGGCACATCTGCTCGCTCTTCCCGCGGCGCGTCGACATGGACGAGGCCTCACCTATCCTGGCGATCCGCAATTCGCCCAAGCCGCCGCCCGAGCGCATCACAGTGTCGATGCCCGTCATGCGCGCGTGTGGCGAGGTATGGCTGACGACGGCAGGTGCAGCGAAGGCGAATGCTCTCGGGCAAGCCTTTGCGGGCGCGTCTCCCCTACGCCTCCCGGTCGCAGGCATCCTCTCCCCCACGACGCGCGTTTACCTCGACGAGGCGGCTGCTTCTGGCATCGAGCTGGCGTAACAACAAGGATCAGGACACCGCCGATAGAACGTAGATGGCCACCGTCGCTAGCGCCCACAGCCCCATGATGAGCGCATACGGCCACCAGTAGTGCCGCGAAATCGCGATGAACTCACGAATAAAGGCGGTTGGAAAATAATAGCTCGCCGTCTTTGAGCCCAGGCCATCCGCGTTGAAACCCACTGCACGTGCGTACATCGCAGTGCGGAACACGTGATAGTCACTCGTCACCAACGCGGCTCGCTCCGAGGTGGCGCTACTAAGGCGCGTGATCAGATCCCGTGAATACGTCAGGTTCTCCCACGTCGTCGTGGATCGATCTTCCAGGACGATGGCCGAATCCGGTACCCCACGCGAGCGCAGGTACCGCGCCATGGCCTCGGCCTCCGAAATCTCCTCATCGGCGCCTCGTCCACCCGACGGAACAAAAACGCCCTTGTTGTCTTGCTTGACCCATAGGTCGTAAGCCCGATCGACACGCCCACGCAGCAACGGCGTCAGGTCCGTGCCGTTCAACCCGGCTCCGTGGATAACGATGAACTCATACTGGCGCTTGCGCGGCAGTGAGCGGTAAAGCCAGGAATATAGCAGCAGCGCGGTAAACGACAGGAAAAACCAAGCCCCGCATAGCGTCAGCGCGAACAGGAATCCGAGGACGAGTCTGGGAGCCCCAACGACGAGCGCCAGCGGCACCGCGAGGAACCAGGCAACAATCGCACATGCAAACAGCAGCGGCAGCACGTGCGACAGCGAAAATCCTTCGCGGCGCACCAACTGCACCTCGTTGACGAGCATGAAAATAATGGTGATGAATGGTGTCAGAGCGACAGCGAGGCCGATCGGAAGCGTGATCCACCACTGATCAAGCTGGGATGACAAGGCTCCCAGAGCGGACGCACATAGGAAAAAGAAGAAGAAAGCGTTGCGGAACTGACGAGGCTCGCGACGGTACGACCAAATGAAAATGGCCCCGCACACGAGCGTGGGGAGCCATATCACGATGTCGATCACGACGGATCAGCCAGCGAACTTCGCGAGAAGCACGTATCCGATAATGCATGCCAGCCAAATGAACAGCGTACCCATCGTGATGCGGTTCAGGTTACGCTCGGCGACACCGGAGGAGCCTGCCGACGAGGAAATACCGCCACCGAACATGTCCGAGAGGCCGCCGCCCTGTCCCTTGTGCATGAGGATGGTCAGGGTCAGCAGGATGCTGGTCAGGAAGATCAGCACGATCAGCACATTGTTCAGAATAGTCACAATCAATCCAGTTTCTATCGCAGGTCGCCCCGACTCGAGGCACATATAACCCTATATTATCCGAGAATGCCGGTGGGGCCAACCGGCACATCGGTTGGCCCCACCTCGCGTCCGCTCCGACCCGGCTTAGGTGGCCAGATGGTACGGGCGCGCGAGCGTTGCTCAGGCGTAGAAGTTCGCCATGGCGGCGAAGGAGTCAGCCTTCAGCGACGCGCCGCCGACGAGACCGCCGTCGACATCGGGCTGAGCCATGAGTTCCTTGATGTTGCCGGGCCTGGCGGAGCCACCGTAGAGGATGCGGGTGGACTCGGCGGTCTCGGCGCCGAAGTCCTCGGCCAGGGCGGCGCGGATGGCGCCGCACACTTCCTGAGCGTCCTGCGCGGATGCCGTCTCGCCGGTGCCGATGGCCCAGATGGGCTCGTAGGCGATGACGATCTTGGCGA
>USPB01000117.1 GCA_900556405.1 uncultured Actinomyces sp. | reverse complement strand
ACTTCTCGGCCTGCTCGCGCATGTTGTCCATGAGCTCGGGGCCCTGAATGCCCTCGGGGAAGCCGGGGAAGTTCTCGACCTCGGTCGTGTTCATGAGCGCGCCGCCCGCGGCCAGCTGGCCGGCCAGCACGATCGGGGCGAGGCCGGCGCGGGCCGTGTAGACGGCTGCCGTGTAGCCGGCGGGACCCGAGCCGACGATGACGACGTCGTGGACGGTGGCGCCCTCGGGCACCTGCGCCGACGGGATCTGCACTTCGGCGGCCTCAGTGGTGGCCTCGGTGGGTTCGGCCGTCACAAGGCCCGGAATCGCAACGAAAGACATGCGTACCCTCCTTAGGGGTTACTGAACGGTGAGTTCGGAGATCCACGCCCAGTTGCGGCCGTCCTGGCCCTTGGGCATCGAGCGGAACTGCAGCGCGATCGAGTCGGTTTCGACAGGTGTCGGGAGCTTAATCGTGGTCGTCGGAGACAACGCCGACGTGGCCAGTTCTGTTCCACCGCGCGGGTTCGACGGGTCCGTGACGTTACGCACGACGATCTCGCCGCCGGAGGTGGCCGGATCCATGTTGAGCGTCACCGAGGACACGGTGGCCTTCTGCTGGAGCTTGACGACGATCGTCACGGAGGTCTCGTCGCGGAACTGGTTAGTGTCAAACCAGCGCGAGGACCACGACGTGGACGGGTTCGAGTCGATCATGTTGATCGCGCGGTCCGGGTGGTCGCCGTCGTCGTTGTTCCACGACAGGACCTGCACCGAGGAGATCACGGGCGTGACGGACTCGGTCGGGGGAGGGGTCGTCGTGAGCACGGGTGCGGGTTCTGCGCCGGATTCCTGGGCGGCCACGCCGTCACGCAGCGACTGGCCGAGGTCCAGGTTGGTGACCGGGCGCGTCGCCATCCACGGTCCCCAGATCGCACCGAAGAGGAACAGGACGACGCCGAAAATGAGGGCGGGTCGCGTCGGGTCGATCAGCTTCGCGGAGCGCTCGGGCGTGGTGTTGTCCTCGTCGGACGAGGCCGGGGCAGCCTGTGCGGGAGCCGTCGGGATGGGCGGAAGGGAGTCCATGACCTCGGTCGGATCGTCGACCGGGGGAGCGGGGATCGCAGAGTCGGCCGCCGGCTGCACGCGGGGGATCTGGTGCGTGGCGGGCGCGTCGGCCAGGGGCTCGGGGTGCGGGTAGTCCTCGGGGCTGATCTCGCCCTCACCCTCGCGCTCGTAGCCGCTGGCCGCGGGTGCGGGCGGCGGGGGAGCGAGCGGGAAGGTCGAGGAGGCAACGTTGGCGCTGTCCGTGGGGCCCGTGAGGGGCTCGACACCCAGGTCCGCGAGGGATTCGGCCATCGATCGGCTGTCCGGCTCGGGGGTCGGGTCCGCATCGGGGCTCGGAATGGGGTCGCTCTGCGGTGCGGTGACCGTGTCCGCGTCGGGCAGGGGGATGCCCTGCGCCTGGGCGATGGCCTCAACAGCGGGCGCTGCGATGGCCTCGGCAACGACGGGATTCTCGACGGGAGCCTGCGTCGCGGGGCCGAATGCCGGGACCTCGGCGGGGGCGGGAATGGGCGGAGCGTCAACCGATTCGTCGCTCGACGAGGCCGGGGGCGCCGGGGGAGCCGGAATCGGCGAGTCGGCGACGACCTCGTCGAACGACGGCAGTTTCTTCTCGTCGCCGGTGCGTTCGGGCGTGGGAGCCATCGGGTCCTCCGTCTGGTCGGGTGTGTGTCCCGTCATTATCGCAGCTGGGTCGGGGGTCGCAGTGGAAGACGCTGCCAGGATGTTCACCACAGCGGCAGGTACGTGCAGGCGCGTGAGCAGCGGGCGCATCATCGCAGCGGATTCGCGGGGGGCCGCAAAGCGTAGGACGATCAGGTAGACGAGGCCGGTCACCGCCGAGACGACGGAGAGCTTGACGCCCGCCAGTAGCATGCGTCCCAGCGTTGAGGAGATGCCCGTGTGGATGCCCATGATCCACAGCACGGCGAAGCCGACGAGGCCGGCGACGATCGCTGCGCCCAGGTAGGCGACGTAGGAGCGCAGCAGCCCCGCGCGATCCACGAAGCTATTTTCGCGCGAAACCCACACGATGGCGATAACGCCCTGCGTGAGGCGGCACGCGGTTTCGCCGAGGGCGGCCGCGACGACCCACCAGCGCGCGCCGGTGAGGGCGTACATGGACCAGCCGACGATGACCTGGATGATCGTGGGACCGATGCCCATGAGGAACACGGGCTTGACGTCCTCGTAGGCGAAGAAGACGCGCTGGCTCATGAGGACCATGCCGGTCGACGCGACGCCGGGCATCAGCGAGGCCAGGACGAGGGCGTAGCCGGTGACGGCCTCGGGATCTCCGCCCTTGGCGGCCATCGCGATCTCCATCATGGGGACGGATCCGGCCATGAGCATGGCTGCTGCGACGAGGGTCAGCGACGTGATCGTGCGCACGCCCAGGTGGTAGCTGTCGGCCACCGCCCGGTCGTCGCCGTCGGCCACGGCCCCGGCCATGCGGGTGAAGATCGCGGTCGTCAGGGACACGGTGATGAGCGACTGCGGGACCATGAAGATCATGAAGGCCGTCGAGTAGGCCAGGATGCCGACGACGCCGCCCTGCGCGCCGTTGCGGCCGATGAAGCCGTCGGCCATGGCCGCCAGGTTGTTCGTTGACAGGACGCCGACCTGGGAGACGCCGAGGGTCGCAAACGTCCATCCGGCCACGCGCGGCATTGACCCGAAGGAGGTTCCGCGGAAGTGGAAGTCCGGCTTGAAGGACACGCCCGCCCGACGCATCGGCCACAGCAGGCACAGCGCCTGGCAGATGACGCCCAGGGTCGCTGAGCCCGCGAGGACCCAGAACTGTGCGCCTGTCAGGTCACCCGCGGGGATGCCGCCGTCGGGTGCGCCGCCCCAGATCACGAGGAAGAGGCCGAGGCCGGCGATGCCGACGACGTTGTTGACGACGGGCGCCCACATGTAGGGTCCGAAGATTTCGCGGGCGTTAAGAAGCTCACCCAGCAGGTTGTACAGGCCGTAGAAGAAGAGCTGGGGCAGGCACAGCAGCGCAAACAAAATCGCGAGGTTGCGGATGTCCTCGGTGTAGCCGGCGGCCGTGATCATGACAAGCACGGGGGCGAGCACCATCGTCACGAAGGTGACGAGGAAGAGAAGCGTTCCCGCGAGGGTGAGCAGCCGGTTGACGTAGGTATCGCCGTCGTGGCGGCGCTTGATCGCGCCCACGATCTGGGGTACCAGGACCGCGTCGAAGATGCCGGAGGCCAGCAGGTTGAACACGGTGTTGGGCAGCGTGTTCGCCGTCTGGAACGCGGCGCCGACGCCGCCGGCGGTTGCGCCAACCGCGGCGATGAGCATCGCGTTACGGATGAAGCCGAGGATGCGCGACACCATGGTGCCCGATGCCATGAGCGCCGATGCCCTCAGGATCGATCGGCGAGGCGTATTCGAGCTCATGGGGTCTCCTTCGTCGTTTTCGTCGTTGCTGTCTGTGATTCGGTGTTGTCGTCTGTGGGCGCCTCGTCGGCGCTACCGGCATCGGTCGAGCCGGCATCGGTCGAGTCGGCCTCGGGCGAGTCGGCCTCGGGCGAGCCCTGCGCCTTGCGGGCGGCCCTCTTGCGGAGCGACCGCGTGATGCCGACAAGGAAGAGCGCTGCGAAGAGCGAGGCGATGACGGCGGTGATCGCGTCCTCCCACCCGGCGCGCATGCGCACGGTCACAGTCTGGGAGTCGTCGAGGATGTGGCCGTCCGGCGTCGTGACCTTGTAGGTGACCGCGATGTCGCCGCTGCCGATCGCGCCCACGGGCACCTCGACGGTTGTGGCGCCCTGCGCGGCCAGCGTCTGGGAAAGCGCCGGGGTGGCGCGCAGACGCGGGTCGTCGGGCACGAGGGTGACGTCGACATGGATCGGCCACGGGAGGTTATTGCGCACGAGGACGGGGAAGTTCGCGGACTTATTGATGAGGTTGACGGCCGAGGACGGTTCGACGCTCACCGCGGAGAGCATGCCCGTGATCTGCGACGTCATCGCGGTCGCAGAGTCGAGCTGTTCGGAGGGGGTGCGCTGCGCGGCCAGGGAGGGCAGGATCTGCGGCGTAACCGAGTCGTACACCGCGTCGGGATCGTCCGTGGCCTTCGCGAGAGGTGCGAGGCTGGTCAGGGACGAGGACATGGCTGAGATCGCAGTGGACGTGTCCGCGTCGAGCGTGCCTGCGTCGACGGTCTGCCGCTCGACGTCGGTTGGCTCACTGGAGGCGATGTCACTGAAAGTCTGGGCGGAGACCCAGCGCGGGGAAAAGAGGGCGTTGACGCGTTTGGTGAGGGACTCGTTGATGGTCGTGCCGCGCGCGGCCGCCGCGAAGAGAGTGCGCGACGAGGCGGGGCGTTCCCGCACGATGATCGCCGTGATCGCCGCGAGGGCCTGCTCGGCGTCGAGCTCGTCGCCCCCGGAGGCGTTCCACGACAGGATTGAGGCGAGGTCGGCCTGCTGGGCGAGCGTGCGCGCCCCGGTGCCGTCGGTCGCCGTCTCGCCCGTCGCAGGGTCGACGTTCACGCGCGCGTAGGAGGTGAAGGTGACCTCTTCGGCGGGGGTGAGTGCCGAGGCCGGCGCGATCGTGATCTGGTCGGGGGAGGCGTAGTTCGACAGGAATGTTGTGCCGAAGGTCGTGTCGGCTGGCCATGCGACGTTGCGCAGGATCGTGGGGCCCGCGTCGGGCGCGGTTGTCGTCGTGCCGCTCTGCCCGGAGGGAGAAGAAGACGCTGCGGGGCTGGGGGTTTCCGTGGTGCTCGCGGCCGTGGCGCTCGCGGAGGGCGAGGGGGTCGGCGACGCGGGTGAGGTCGCGGGTGAGGTCGTTGGTGAGGTCGTTGGTGAGGTCGCGGGTGAGGTCGCGGGTGAGGTCGTTGGTGAGGTCGTGGGGGCCACCCAGCCGGCCTCGCGCAGGGATGAGGGGAAGGCCGCGATCGAGCGGGAGGCTCGGTCCCAGAAGCCCGTGTTGTCCGACAGGGCGAGGGCGCCGAGGTCGGCGTCGCCCTCGGGGAGTGCAATGAGTTCGTTTGCTGCCCCCATGAGGGCGGACACGAAGGCCTCGGACTGGAGGTCGCGCGAGCGCTGCGCGGGGTCGGTCGCCGTGGGCGCGGGTGTCGGGGTGGGGGAGGAGGACGGGCTTGGCGAGGCCGTGGCGGCGCCCGACTGCCCCGACTGGGTGCCGGACTGATCGGACTGCCCCGATTGTCCGTGAGAGGCGTCGGAATCGGGCGAGGGGCTCGGCGAGGCGGTGGGCTGCGGTCCGCGCGGGATGAGCAGCGGGTCAACGGCGAGGGTGACGCCGGGGGAGGCGGCCAAGTTCAGGACGGCGGAGCGTTCGGCCTGGTCCTGGGTGGCGCTCGTCGACGTCCAGGGGACCACGGCGTTCACGCGTGAGGCGGAGACCTGGGCGCCCGAGTCCCACACGAGGATCGAGCGGTCTTTACCGGAGTATTCGCCGGAGTTGGCGGCCACGGTGATGACGCGCGGCCCCCACTCGGTCGCGTCGGTCAGGGGGAGCGAGGAGGTGGGGATGTGGATCTCGAAGGGGACCGTGGCTCCGCGGGTGATGTCGGTGAGCGAGGAGGACGCGGCGTGCGTGGCGTCGGGTTCGTCCTCGGTGAGTGCCGTCGTGAGCGCGGCCACCGAAATCGGCGTCTCGTTGGCGACGAACACCTCGATAGAGATGTTCGCGAGCGTCGTCGGCGAATCATTACGGACCGTACCGGAGACGATCACTTCGTTTTCGCTCGTCACGATGCGCGGGGAGAGCGAGTTAATGGAGATGACGAGACCCGACGCCTCGGCCGCAGCGCCCATCACCGCGGGGCGCGACGCGTCCGGCTGCGAGGTCTGCGCGGGTCGGGGAGCGGCCCCGGCCTCGTGAATTCCGAGGCCGAAGGGAAGAGCCAGCGCCGCGCACGCGGCGGCTACCCGCACCGCGCGCCTAGTCACGGCCATCCCGGTACAGCAGGTCGAGGGCGATGCGCACGATGCGGCGCTCGTTCGGGTAGGCGAGCTGGCGCGACACGTCGCGCAGCGGCACCCACGCGGCCTCCTCGGCCTCGTGAT
>USPB01000116.1 GCA_900556405.1 uncultured Actinomyces sp. | reverse complement strand
CAAAAAACAGGCATAAAAAACAAACAAACACACTATCGAGTTCACAAACAACACCTGCACGATCGAGCGCACACGAATATCTCGCATGTTTTCGAAAGGCGGTCCGCGCCATGTTTCCGCGACTCGAGCTTCTCGCTTCGTTCGCTGCCGTTCGGCGCAACAAGGAAAACAATACGCACTTCTTCCAACATCGTCAAATCAAGCGCAACTGCATCGCTTCTCAGTACTTTTCCGCAGAATATCAGCGCTTGAAGCCTTCAGATCGGCGCACTTTGCCCCAAAATCGCCCAATTTCATGCGCCAGACCACAAAGATTTAGTCGAAATGTGCGCCAGCACTCCCAACGTTCCACAGTAACCCGCCCCCCAAACCACGCTATCAAGGGTCCGACGTGCACAGATGGCCGATGCCATCACGTTTTTTAGTAAACTCTTTACCTTTTGTTGACCCTGGCGCTATACTCGTGCTCATACCGCGGCCTCGCCGCATCCACGAACATCCATCAACGCTAGGAACAACGATGAATGGAACCCTGCACCCGGCCTTCGATCTGGCCGGCACCCTGGATACGATCTCGGGCTTCATGTATACGTACGTGCTCGTCGCGCTCCTGATCGGCGTCGGCCTGTACTTCTTCATTCGCACGCGCGCCCTGCCGCTGCGCCTCTTCAAGGAAGCCATCCGCGTCGTCACCGAGCCGCCGCACGAGGAAGGCGAGGTCTCCTCGTTCCGTGCCCTGATGGTCTCCACGGCCTCGCGCGTGGGCGTCGGCAACATCGCCGGTGTTGCGACCGCCGTGACACTGGGCGGCGCGGGCGCTGTCTTCTGGATGTGGGTCATCGCGACCCTCGGCGGCGCCTCTGCCTTCATCGAGTCGACGCTCGCGCAGATCTACAAGAAGCAGGGTCCCCACCACTCCTACGGTGGTCCCGCCTACTACATCCAGATGGCTCTCAAGCAGAACTGGTTGGCCACGCTTTTCGCCTCCGTTCTCATCCTGACCTACATGGGTGGCTTCAACCTCCTGGCTTCCTTCAACGTCGCTGACGCGTTCACCCAGTACAGCTGGGCGAACGAGTGGACGCCGTGGATCGTCGGCGCCGTGCTCGCGGTGCTCATGGCCGGCTCGATCTTCGGCGGCACCCGTCGCCTCACCGACGTCACGGGCCTCCTCGTGCCCGTCATGGCGATCATCTACCTGGGTGTCGGCTTCGTCGTCATCGTGCTGAACTACCAGAACATCCCCGCGATGTTCGCCGCTATCTTCCGCAGCGCTTTCGATTTCCCGGCTATCTTCGGCGGTTTCACCGGTTCGGCCATGATGCTCGGTATTAAGCGTGGCCTGTACTCGAACGAGGCCGGCGTCGGTTCCGCTCCGAACGCCGCCGCCTCCGCTTCCGTATCGCACCCCGCCAAGCAGGGCCTCGTCCAGATGCTGTCCGTCTTCATCGACACGATGGTGATCTGCACGCTCACCGCTTTCGTGGTGCTCTCCTCGGGAGTCGGTTCGGATAACGGCGTGACGGGCGCTCCCCTCGTGAAGGATGCTATGGCGACGGTCCTCGGCCAGGGTCCTGCGCAGGTTTTCATCTCGGTCGCCCTGTTCCTCTTCGCGTTCACGACGCTGGTCGGTAACTTCTATTACGCCGAGGTCAACTTCCGCTTCCTCATGCGCAACAAGAACCTGAAGCACTGGATGCTCTCGATCTTCCGCGCGGTCGCAGCTCTGCTCGTCTTCGCGGGTGCCCTGCTCAAGTTCGAGGTTGCGTGGAACCTGGGCGACATCCTGATGGGCCTCATGGCGCTCATCAACCTGCCGGTCATTGTCATCCTGGGCAACCAGGCCATCCGCTGCGCGAACGACTACGTCGCCCAGCGCAAGGCCGGTCTCGAGCCCCAGTTCAAGGCGTCCTCGATCGGCCTGAACCCCGACGAGCTGGACTTCTGGAAGGACGACGCCCCCGTCACCTCCGAAAAGACCAACGCGTAAGGGTTCCCTCCCCTAGCGAACTGCCCCGGCCTCGTTCCTCCACGTGAGAACGAGGCCGGGGCTTCGCTATGCGCATCGGCGCGGTCATCGCGTTCTCAGCCTGGGCGCGTGCCCCAGCCGCGCACGGGTTCTCGGCCCGCGTCTGCACGCGCTACACCGACGTGTGCTCGAAGCGCGCTCGGATCTGCACTACCCCGGTGTACCCGCACGCGGACAGGGCGCGAGCCACTGCGTCGGCAGCCCACCCAAGCATCTCAGGGCCCCCGTGCGGGGCGCGCAGAACGGCAGTCACTCCGGTGCCGGAGGCCGTGGAGGACTCCACGGAGAGCCCCATCTGCACCCACGAGGCCACGGCCTCGTCGACGCCCAAGCAGGACAGAACCTGTCCCTCATATCGCACGCCCGCCTCCACGTAGATGAGTGGACCGGGGATCACCAGAGACGAATCGAGCGAGCCGATCGGCAGGCTCCCGTCCTCCCACGGGTAGTTCGCGGTGGAGCGCGCGTAGCCCGGCAGCAGCTCACACTCGAAGACGCATCCGTCGACGCTCACGTCGGCGACGAGCTCGAGGGTGGCCACGGAGGCGATCACGGAGGCCACGAACGGGATGCGCCTGCCCGTTTCCCCGAGCCACGTGTCGACGAGGGCGTGGCACATCGCCGGGGCGGCGGCGTCCGTGGCAGACTCCCCTGCTACAACGGACGCCCTCGGCCCATCAACACCCCTGCCTCGGGGCGGAGCCTCGAGGTCACCCACGAAGAAATCAAAGGCATAGAGCCCGTGATGGGCGCGATTGTCGTCGAAGTCGGCGAATCCCAGCCCCGTACCAACGAGCACGGAGAGAAAGGCGGCGTAGAGGAACTCCCTGTCCTGCGCAAAGAGGTCCGCCGCGTAAGGCGCGCGCGGGTTCAGCTGGCCGACCAGCCACGCCTGCAACGCCACGTAGCCCTCGTTTGTCCCACCGTTGGTCTTCACGGCAACCCCCTCGTTGCGCCGACAGATACCCCACCATCGTACGCGGCTATCACGGCACGAGGAAGCCCCGGCCTCGTCCGAGTGACAGACGAGGCCGGGGCGAAGGTCTCAGGAGAGCGCTCAGCGGGTGGCGAGCAGCGCCTCCTCGGCCTCCTTGGTCCACAGGCCGGCGGCGTCGAGCTTCGCGGCGACCGTCGGCAGCTTCTCGGCGAGCTCGGACACGGGGGTCAGGCCCAGGTCGTGCATCATCGGGAAGACCATGATCTTGCCGCCCGAGGTACGGTTCATCACCGCGTTGATGGCGTCGCCGAAGCCCGCCATACCGGTGATCGCCCACAGGGAGATCGTGGTGTCAATGATGCCGGCTTCGATCTTGCGCAGGACCGTGCGCATGTCGGAGACGTCCGAGCCGGAGGTGCCCAGCATGAAGATCTGGCGCTCGATGATGCCCTGCAGGTCGAAGTCGCCGAACGTGCCAGCGGGGATGCCCGCGAACGCGTTCAGGATGCCGCCCTCGGCCAGCAGATCGACGGCCTGGGAGACCAGCGCCGGGACGGGCACGAGGCACGTCGCGTAGGTGTAGCCGTACTCCAGGGGCGTCGAGGCGGTGTTGATGATGTCCAGCGGCACGCCGTTCTTGTCGGCGGTCGGGCCCACGACCTTCGTCAGGTTGGCCAGGCGCTCGTCCGACAGGTCGGTGCCCACGACGCTGATGCCGGGGACACCGGAGGTGACGGCGCGCATCGTGTGCATGACGCCCATCGGGCCGGCGGCGCCGACGAACACGCACTTGTCGTTCTCGCGCAGATCACCGTTGGCGGGGATCCAGGCGTAGCCCTCGCGCGGATCCGAGCCGGTCGTACCGCAGAAGCGGATGAAGTCGTAGTGGACGCGGCCGATGTCCAGGGACACCTTGCGCTCGATTGTGCCACCGCCCAGGACGACGCACATGGTGCCGCGGGTGCCGATCAGCAGAGCGGCCTTCTCGATGGCGTCGGCGTCCGAGCCGAAGAACACGACGTCGTCGAATTCTCCCTCCACGCCCTCGATGGCATCGGCGGCAACGCGCACGACCTCGGCGGGCTTGTGCTCGGCGGTCAGAGCGTCGATATCGCCCTCGCCGACGACCAGCAGGCGGCCACCGTCGGCGACGTGATCCCGCTCAGCCCACGCGTAGGAACCCTCGACGGTCGCCCAGGGCTCGATGAGGCCGACGGCCGCGGCCGACGGGCCCTCCGACACGTGGATCAGGAACTCTTCCCCGTCCGGGGACACGACGCAGCGCTCGTCGACGACGACGAACTCCTCGAGGGCGCCGTCAAAGTTGTAGCCGAAAGCACCGTTCGACTTCGCGGTGCGCAGGTGCTTCCAGTCGGCCTGGACCAGCAGACGATCGCCCACCTTGAAGTGTGTGACGGCCTCGCCGACCTTCACGACGCGGACGACGGGCTCGTGGCCGGGCGTCACGGCCTCCTGGTTCGGGTGGTAGGACGGAATGTCCTTGAGGGCGTCCAGGCCGATGCCCGACACCACGTCCGACTTGCGCGGGTGGCCATCGAACTGGTGGAGCAGCTTCGTATCAGAGAAGCAAATGCCGCAGGCTTCGACCTCGAGCATGATCTGCGTCGGGCCAACGGGGTCAACGGGCTTCGCCGGGTTAACGACGAACTCTTCCTTACCGACGATCTGAATCGCGTACTGGGTGGCGGGAATCTCGGTCATGACTGACTCTTTCACTGGAAAAACTACTGGACGTGGGAAGAAAGGACGAGGCCGGGGAGCTCCGGAGAAACCCGCATGTCTCCCCGGCCTCGTGACAATGTCAGGAGAGCATCACCTGGCCGCCCGTGACGGGCACGGCCTGGCCGGTCTCGTATTCCTGCTCAACGATGTAGAAGATCGCACGCAGAACGTCGATGCCCTGAGCGCCGCGGCGCATGGGGACCTTCGCCTCGTAGAACTCCTTAACGTCGGCGACCGTCTTCGCGCCGGGGACCTTACCGGAGTTCAGGTACTGGACGAAGAGGCCGCGGTCCGGGTCGGACCAGAGTGGGCCGTCGTAGAAGTTACCGGGGCAGATCGCGTTGACCTTCACGCCGTGAGCAACCATCTCGAGGGCGAAGGACTGGACCAGGCCGATGCCGCCGAACTTGGAGCCCGCGTAGGCGGCGTTCTTGTTCGAGCCGACGAGGCCGGACTTGGAGTTGATCTGAATGATGTCGGTCAGCCACTCGGGGGCGGTCGAGTGCTGGCGGGCCAGAAGCTGGCCCAGGTGCTTGGTGACCAGGAAGAAGGCCACGTAGTTGATGTCCGTGGACAGGCGGAACGCGGAGGCGTCCTGCTCGAGGACGGAGCCGGCGCGCACAATACCCGCATTGGAGACGACCAGGTCGAGGCCGCCGGTGACGCGCTCGATCTCGGCGGCCATCGCCGCGACAGACTCCTCGTCCGCGACGTTAACCGTGATCGGGTGTGCGACGCCTTCGCCGCCGAGCTCGGCCGCCTTCGCGGCGGCACCCTCACCGTTCAGGTCGGCGATGAACACGAAGCAACCGGCGTCGACCAGGCCGCGCGCGATCTCCGCGCCAAACCCCTGGGCGCCGCCCGTCACGAGGGCGACGCGGCCGTTGATGGTGCGCTCGCCTGTAGTGGTGGCGCGGACCTCGAAAGTCTCCTCGCCTGCGCGCACGACGACGGGAAGCTCCGTCTCCTTCAGGGAGCAGGGGCACACCTCGGTGAGCGGGCCGTCGAAGGTGACGGTCGGCTCCGCCGAGCTGGGGGCCACGATGACCGGGCGGCCGAGGGCCTTGAGGAAAAGCCCACGTACCTCGGGAGCGTTACTCATGATGTCTCTCTTTCTTGACGGTGTTCGTCAGTTAATCGAAGTGGCTCGGGCGGCGACGTCGGCGGCGTCCTCACCGTCGGCAATCGCGCGGCCCAGGGGAGCGTACTCGGTGATGCGCTGAGCGAGCGCCTCGGGGGTCAGGCGACCCGTGCGGCCCAGCAGGTGCAGGGACGGATCCACGGAAGACAGGGCCTCGTGCGCGACGAGGGCCCACGTGGCCTCGTTGAGGTCCGCGAACTCGGGGCGACGCAGCTCCTCGCAGGTGAAGCGCTGGCGGGGCTGGTTGATATCCACGCCCGAGATCTCGAGCATGCCGTGAGCGGCCGCGAGCGCGTGGATGCGCT
>USPB01000115.1 GCA_900556405.1 uncultured Actinomyces sp. | reverse complement strand
GAAGAGGTGCCCCATGGGACGTGCAGAAGAACGCACGAACTACATCCTGGATCGCCTCGCCCGGGAGGGTGAGGTGAGCGTCGCGCAGCTTGCCTCCGATCTGGGTGTTTCGCCCGTGACCGTGCGCGCCTCGCTGAAGACCCTCGACGAGCAGGGATACCTCGTGCGCACCCACGGCGGCGCGCGCCCCACCACCTTCCGCAATATTCACCTGCGCCAAAACGATCGCGTCGAGGTCAAGGAACGCATTGCTCGCGCCGCCGCCGACATGATCCACGACGATGATCGCGTCATGATCGAGGCCGGCACCACCTGCGCCCTCATCGTCAAGTACCTGACCGGCAAGCGCGGAGTGCAGGTCTTGACCAACTCCGTGCTTGTCTTCGCTAACGCCCGCTCCAACCCGAGCCTCAACATCACGCTGACGGGTGGGCACTTCCGCGCCGAGTCCGAGTCCCTCGTGGGACCGGTCGCAGAGCGCGCCATCAATGACTTCAACGCACGCGTCGCGTTCCTCGGGACCGACGGGTTCAGCGTTGATCGCGGCCTGACCACCCAACTTGTGGAGGGTGGACAGGTCGGTTCCATTATGCGCACCCGCGCACAACAGACGTGGCTGCTCGCCGACTCCTCCAAGTATGGGGAAGCCGGCTTCGTCAGCTTCATGGGGATCGACGAGGTCACCGGAATCATCACCGACGATGAGATCCCCGAAGAATCCATCAAGGAATTGGCCGAGCGCACGAAGCTGCGCATCGTCTAGGAGGAATTACATGGCCACCATCGTGGTGATGCCCCAGCTGGGCAACTCTGTTGAGTCATGCATCATCGTCGAGTGGATGATCGCGGAAGGCGACACCGTCGCCGTCGACCAGACGCTCGCGTCCATCGAGACCGACAAGTCGACCATGGAGGTGCCCTCGACCGCTGAGGGTACCGTCCTGAAGCTCCTGTGGGAGGAAGGCGACGAGGTCCCCGTCAAGGATCCGCTCATCATCGTCGGTGAGCCCGGGGAGGACATCTCCGGCCTCGTTCCCGGTGGCGACGGCGCCCCCGCCGAGGCCGATGCTCCCGCCGAGCAGGTTGCCGCCCCCGAGCAGGCCGCCGCCCCCGCGTTCGCGACCGAGCGCGCTACCGGCGCCGTCTCTCCGCGCGCCCGCGCCCTCGCCGCCTCGAACGGCGTCGACGCCTCGTCCATCTCCGAGGGCTCCGGCCCCCACGGCCGCGTCATCGAGCGTGATGTTGCCGCCGCGATCGCCGCCGGCCCGGTCCTGACCTCCGCCGCGCGCGCCGCCGGCGTGAGCGCCACCGAAGGCACCGGCATCGGTGGACGCGTGTCCGTCGCCGACGCGGGCCGCGCGCCCGAGGCCGCCCCCGCCGCCGCTGTCGCAGCCCCCGCCGCTGCGGCCGACTTCCCCGGTGCCTCGACCTCCGCCCCGCTCAAGGGTGTGCGCAAGGTCGTCGCCAAGCGCATGATGGAGTCCCTGACCTCCACCGCGCAGCTGACCCTCAACACGACGGCCAACGCCGCCGGCATCCTCGCGATGCGCAAGAAGGTCAAGAACGCCGACGAGGCACTGGGCCTGAACAAGATCACCCTCAACGACCTGGTGTGCTTCGCCGTGTCGCGCACCCTCCTCAAGTACCCCGTGTTCAACGCTCACCTGGAGGACGGCGTCCTCACGCAGTTCGAGCAGGTTCACCTCGGCTTCGCGTGCGACACCCCGCGCGGCCTCCTCGTCCCCGTCATCCGCTCGGCGCAGTCCCTGGGCCTCAAGGCCTTCTCCGACGAGGCCAAGCGCCTCGCCGGCGGCGCGATCGACGGCTCCCTGTCGCCCGACTTCCTGAGCGGCGGCACCTTCACGGTCTCCAACATCGGCTCCTTCGGTATTGAGACCTTCACCCCCGTCATCAACCTGCCTCAGACGGCCATCCTGGGCGTCGGCGCGATCACCCCGCGCCCGACCGTGGCCGCCGACGGCACGATCGGCGTGGAGCAGCGCATCAACCTCTCGCTGACGATCGACCACCAGGTCATCGACGGCGCGGACGGCGCCCGCTTCCTGCGCGACCTGGTCGCCGCCATCGAAAACATCGACGTGACGGTCCTGGCCTGAGGAAAGAGGAACACTCATGAGTGATACGCATTTTGACGTCATCGTCCTCGGTGCGGGCCCCGGCGGCTACCTGGCTGCCGAGCGCCTCGGACACGCGGGCAAGAAGGTCGCCCTCATCGAGGAGCAGTACCTGGGCGGCACCTGCCTGAACGTGGGATGCATCCCCACCAAGACCCTGCTTAACGGCGCGAAGAACTACCTGCACGCCAAGGAAGCCAGCCAGTTCGGCGTGGACGCCGCCGGCGTTGCCGTCAACTGGACGCAGATGCAGGCCTGGAAGGATCAGGTCGTCAAGGGTCTGGTCGCGGGCGTTGCCGCCACCGAGCGCAAGGCGGGCGTGACCGTCATCAACGGACGAGGCCACCTCGACGCCCCCGGCCGCGTGACCGTTGAGGGGACGACCTACACCTCGGACCACGTCATCATCGCCACGGGCTCCGTGCCGGCCATGCCCCCGCTGCCCGGCACCCAGGACAACCCGGCGCTGGTGGACTCCACGGGCATCCTCTCGCTGCCCGAGGTCCCCTCCCGCCTCGCGATCATCGGCGGCGGTGTCATCGGCGTCGAGTTCGCCTCCCTGTACTCCACCCTCGGCTCCCAGGTGACCGTCATCGAGATGGCCCCCGAGATCCTGCCCTTCATGGACGACGACCTGGCCGCCAAGGCCCGCGCCGCCATGAAGGACGTGACCTTCGAGCTGGGCTGCCGCGTCGAGTCCCTCGATGGAGGCACCGTCCACTACTCCAAGGGCGAGGACAAGAAGAGCGTCGAGGCCGACGTGGTCCTCATGGCGGTTGGCCGCCGTCCCGCGACGGCGGGCTGGGGAGCCGAAGAGGCCGGCCTCGAGATCAACCGCGGCGTCGTCGTCGACGACACGATGCGCACCAACCTGCCCAACGTGTGGGCCATCGGCGACGTCACCGGACGCTCCCTGCTGGCGCACGCCGCCTACCGCATGGCGGAGATCGCCTCGGCGAACATCCTCGATCCGACCGCGAAGAAGCGCGGCGAGGTCATGCGCTGGCACACCGTCCCGTGGGCCGTCTTCTCGATCCCCGAGGCCGCCGGCGTCGGTCTAACCGAGTCCGCGGCTCAGCGCGAAGGCCGCGAGGTCCTCGTCGCCAAGGTCCCCGCCCTCATGTCCGGCCGCTTCATCGCGGAGAACGGCTTCAAGGCCCCCGGCGAGGCGAAGATCCTCGTCGACCCCAAGACCCACCAGGTGCTGGGCATCCACGTGCTGGGTGCGTACGCCGCCGAGATGATCTGGGGCGCGCAGGCCATCCTCGAGATGGAACTCACCGTCGAGGACCTGCGTCAGGTCGTCTTCCCGCACCCCACGGTCTCCGAGGTCATCCGCGAAGCCGCGTGGGCCGTCAAGCTCTAACGAACATCCCCTACGTCAAGGAAGAGTAGAAAAATGACTCAGTCTCTCATCATCGACCCCAACGAGGTGCGTCGCCCCGGATACGTGAAGTTCCCCGAGGTGCCCGTCAACCAGTACACCTTCGACCGTGACACCGAGATCGCCCGCTACGGCGAAAAGGGTATGGTCCAGATGCTCCACGACATGATCGTCGTGCGCACCTTCGAGTCGATGCTCGACTCCATCAAGAAGACCGGCGCCTGGCAGGGCGTCGAGTACAACCACCGCGGCCCCGCCCACCTCGGCATCGGTCAGGAGAGCGCCTACGTCGGCCAGAGCTTCGTGCTGAAGCCGGAGGACTTCATCTTCGGTTCCCACCGCTCCCACGGTGAGATCCTCGCCAAGTGCTACTCGGCCATGCACCAGATGGACGAGGCTCAGCTTGAGTCCATCATGAAGGGCTTCCTCGGCGGCGAGACCCTGTCCTACGCCGAGAAGATCGACTACAAGGACACGAAGGACCTCACCGAGAACTTCATCCTCTTCGGTGCGCTCGCCGAGATCTTCGCCCGTAAGTCCGGCTTCAACCGTGGCCTGGGCGGCTCGATGCACACCTTCTTCCTGCCCTTTGGCTCCTACCCGAACAACGCGATCGTCGGCGGATCCGCTCCGATCGCGAACGGTGCGGCCCTCTTCAAGCGCATCAACCGCAAGCCCGGCATCGTCGTCTCCAACGTTGGCGACGCCGCCCTGGCCTGTGGCCCCGTGTGGGAGGCCATGAACTTCGCGTCGATGGATCAGTTCCGCTCCCTGTGGCGCGAGGAGGACGGTGGCAACCCGCCGATCCTGTTCAACTTCTTCAACAACTTCTACGGCATGGGTGGCCAGACCTTCGGCGAGACCATGGGATACGAGATCCTCGCCCGCGTCGGCGCGGCCCTCAACCCCGAGGCCATGCACGCCGAGCGCGTCGACGGCCTCAACCCGCTGGCCGTCGCGGATGCGACCACTCGCAAGAAGAAGATCCTCGAGGAGGGCCGCGGCCCCGTCCTCATGGACACCATCACCTACCGCTTCTCCGGCCACTCGCCGTCGGACGCCTCCTCGTACCGCACGAAGGAAGAGGTCGAGCTGTGGGAAAAGGTCGACTGCATCAAGGAATACTCGAACCTGCTCATCTCCAACGGCCTGACCACGCAGGACGAGATCGATGGCTACGCCGCCTCCCTGACCGACAAGCTCGTGCACGTCCTCAAGCTGGCGATCGACGACGAGGCCACGCCGCGCGTCGCCGACGGCTACATCGACACCGTCATGTTCTCCAACGAGAAGGTTGAGGCCTTCGACGATGCCACCCCCGAGATCAACCTCGAGGACAACCCGCGCGTGAAGGCTCTGGCCAAGAAGGTGCGCAGCTCCGTCGACGAGAACGGCAAGCCCGTCTCCAAGATGCGCATGTACCAGTTCCGTGACGGCCTGTTCGAGGCGATGCTGCACCGCTTCAAGACCGACCCGACGATGGCCGCATGGGGCGAGGAAAACCGCGACTGGGGCGGCGCCTTCGCCGTATACCGTGGCCTGACCGAGGCCCTGCCCTACCGTCGCCTGTTCAACTCGCCCATCGCCGAGGCCTCGATCGTGGGCGCCGGCGTCGGCTACGCGATGGCCGGTGGCCGCGCGGTCGTCGAGCTCATGTACTGCGACTTCCTGGGCCGCGCCGGTGACGAGGTCTTCAACCAGATGGCCAAGTGGCAGTCGATGAGCGCCGGCCTGCTCAAGATGCCCCTCGTCCTGCGCGTATCCGTGGGATCGAAGTACGGCGCCCAGCACTCCCAGGACTGGAGCGCGCTCGTCGCTCACATCCCGGGCCTGAAGGTCTACTTCCCGACGACCCCGACCGACGCGAAGGGCATGCTCAACCTGGCGCTGTCCGGCACCGACCCGGTCGTGTTCCTCGAGAGCCAGAAGCTCTACGACAAGGGCGAGGACTTCGAGCCCGGCGGCGTGCCCGAGGGCTACTACGAGACCGAAGAGGGCGAGCCGGCGATCCGCCGCGAGGGCAGCGACATCACGATTGCTGCCTACGGCGCGACCGTGTACAAGGCCCTCGAGGTAGCCGACGTCCTGGCTGAGAAGTACGGCCTGAGCGCCGAGGTCATCGACCTTCGCTTCGTTGCCCCGCTGAACTACGACAAGCTCGTCGCATCCGTGAAGAAGACCGGTCGCCTCGTCCTGACCTCGGACGCGGTCGAGCGCGGTTCTTTCCTCAACACGGTTGCCGCGAACGTGCAGACACTGGCCTTCGACGCGCTCGACGCGCCGATCGCCGTCGTCGGCTCGCGCAACGGCATCACGCCCGGCCCCGAGCTGGAGTCGTACTTCTTCCCGCAGGTCTCCTGGATCCTCGACGCGATTCACGAGCGCATCCTCCCGTTGCCCGGCCACGTGCCCACCACGAAGCACGCGACCGAGGCCGAGATCGCTCGCCTGAACCGCGAGGGCCTCTGAGGCGTTGGGGGCGGGTCGTTCCCCTTTCCGGCCCGCCCCCGTCCCTGGCTCGCATTCCCTGACGCGAGCTAGCGAGGCCGGGGCCACACTCCTCCTCACCGAGCCCCGGCCTCGCCCACATTCTTGAATCATCACCGTTTTTCTCCACCCAACGAAGAGATGGCAGAACCCATGGACATCACCAACGACCCGGCCGCCACCCCGGCCCAGCGCATCGAGGCGCTGCGCGCGGTGGTCGCCGACGAGCACTTCCCCAGCTGGGTGCCCGAGTCGAACAACCACATCCACACGTGCTTCTCGTTCAGCCCCTACACGCCCAC
>USPB01000114.1 GCA_900556405.1 uncultured Actinomyces sp. | reverse complement strand
GGGTCTTCGACGACATGCTTATCGGCATGACCAAGAGCGGCATCAAGGCGTTCGTCCCGGCGTCCTCCTGAGATCACCGTCCTATGACCAGACCACGACTGCCCTCTCATAGAAACAACTCATGAACAACGACGACCTCCGCCGCGGTTCCGACGACGAGTCGCGCACTCGCCCCTCCGATACGTCGAACGCGGATCCGCAGGGAAACGTCCCCGAGTTCCCCGAGTTCGGGGAATTGCCCGGGTTCACGCCGCTGCCTGACCTCGCGCCTCTGCCGGAGTTGGCGCCGCTGCCGGACTTGGATGATCTCCTCGCCGCGACCCCATCGTCGCTCACTGACGAGGCCGACACCGCCCTGCCCGAAGACGCTCTTATGCCGGACGGGCTCTCCTCGGAGGAGACTGCGCCCACCTCGAACGACACCGCTTCCCCGACCGTCGCCACGGCCTCGTCCCAGGAGCAGCCCGAAGGCGATGCAACGCCGACGGCGCTCCACGCCCCGGGGCCGGGGTCCTCCGGGACAAGGGTCGACACGGCAGCTGTCAAGCGCAAGCCGTCCGTCGTTATGATCGTGCTCGCCTGCGTCGCCGCGCTCAACTTTGGGATCGTTCTCTTCGCTCCCGGCCTGTTCGGGTCCTCATCGACGCCTTCGCCGAAGCCGTCGGCGGACTCCACCACCGCGACGAGCACGGGTGCGCGCGAACATGCGGCGAACCTGCCCGCCCGCGCACCCGGATACCGTGGGAGCGCCACGAACACGCACTCGATATCGCCTCAGTGGGCCTCGGGCGTGGCCACCGCGTGGACGCTGCCCATTCCGGAGCAATACTCCGCTCTCCCACCCCAGGTGTACGTCGACGGTTCGACCGTCTACCTCGTCGGTCCAGGCTCTCCCGAGGGCGACGCGAGCCAAGCCGTCACCGTCACTGCCTACGATGTGTCAGGGGAACAACCCGCCCTCCTATGGTCTTCGACCGGCCCCTCAGCGAGTGACGTATCCAGCCCCTACACGCCCGCGTTCGTCTCGAGCGACGACAGCGTCTTCTTCCGCGACATCATCATCGACAAGACGACCGGCGAGCAGACCCAAGCCCCCTGGGGTGCGGCTTTTCCCCTCGCATATGCCGACGGCATCCTCGTAACCTGTACGCCACCGTCCACCTGCAACGGGTGGACGAGGGCGTCCGGCGAATGGACGCACCTGTGGACAACACCAACAGGGCAGCTGAGTGAAAGCGGGTTGGAGCAACATTTCTTAGATTACGTGCCCTCTCAGTTCACGCTCTCAGGTAGCGGGGAACACACCTCCGTTCTGCTCCCGACGCGCTTTTCGCAACGTCCCCAGATCATTCACATCCATACGGGCGAGCTGACCACCCTGAGCGACTCAGACGAAGACAGTCAGTCCCCGAGCGTCGAAGTCGCGTCCGATGGTTACCTCGTCTTCGACAACGTCAAGTCGCATGGCTCTCTCTTCGACAGTGACGGAACCTTGCAGTCCACGTTCAGCGCGCCGCGCATGCTTCTTCTGCCGACGGTCAGTGATGACGGGACGTACCCGAGCATCTCAGGCCTGAAAAACTACATGACTGAGGGGAAAGCGAAATGGTCGAGCGGTACGGTCAAACTGGACCGCGACAACGACTGCATGCTTGTGGCCACTCTCTCCGCTGGCGGATCGACGCGTAAGACCCACCTCCCGGAGGAGCTTCGCCGTTACGCGACCAAGTACTGCGTGATGAAACCACGCCAGCTGCGCGTCAGCGCCGACGGATCAGCTCTCTACATTGACGCTTTTGATCGCGAGGACACGAGCAAGTATTTCATCGACATCACCAACGGGCTCACCTACAAGTCATCCGAACTCAATACGATGGATAAGACCACGTGGGTCTTCGACGACATGATCATCGGCGTGACCGACAGCGGACTCACAGCATTCGTGCCGGCCTCGTCGTAACAGCCCAGACATACACGTCCCCGACACCCGAGGATCACTCGGTTACGCCGGGGACGTCGCGCGCGGGCGCGGGCGCCTCGTCGAGGAGCTCAGCCCTCCATGTGGTGCAGGGTCGCGCGGTCTGCCTTCACGGGGATCGTGAGGGCCAGGCCGATGCCGAGAATCAGCATGATGCCGAGGATGCCCCAGTAGGTGTAGTCCGCTCCGGCGGGGGTCATGCGCTTGCCGAGCATGAGGAAGAGGCTGTACATCGCGGGCGCCATGAAGGACACGGCGCGGCCTGTCGTCGCGTAGAGGCCGAAGACCTCGCCCTCGCGGCCCGCGGGGATGATGCGCGACAGGAAGGAGCGGGATGCGGACTGGGTGGGGCCGACGAAGACACACAGGGTCAGGCCGAGGGTCCAGAAGACGATGGGGCCGTGGGCGTGCAGGAAGAAGACGCCGAAGCCGGCGACGACCATCGCGCACAGGGACAGGATGATGACCTTCTTCGGACCGATCTTGTCGTCGACCCATCCGAAGGCGACGGTCGCGAGGCCGGCGACGATGTTCGCGGCGATCGCGAAGATCATGACCTGTCCGGCGCTGAAACCGAAGGCGGTCTTGGCTAGGACCGCACCGAAGGTGAAGACACCGGCGAGGCCGTCGCGGAAGACGGCGGAGGCGATGAGGAAGAAGAGGGTGTGCGGGGCCTCGTTCTTCAGGGTGCGCACCGTGCGCCACAGGAGCTTGTAGGAGTCGATGATCGACTCGTGATCGCCGCCGGTGTGGACCTTCTTGGGCAGCGGCGGGTGGAGGATGACGGGGATCGCGAAGCCGCCGAACCACAGGGCAGCGATCACCATGGAGATTCGGATGGGCAGGTACTCGTCCGTGGGCACGCCCAGCAGGTTCGCGCCGATGAGGCCCACGTAGAGGATGAGCAGCAGGACGATGCCGCCGATGTAGCCGGACGCCCAGCCGAAGCCCGAGATCTTGCCGCGGTCCTCCTTCTCGCCCAGATGGTTCAGCATCGCGTTGTAGTTCACGGACGCGAACTCGAAGAACACGTTACCCAGGCCCAGCAGGGCGATGCCGAGCATGAGGGCACCCTGAGGACCGAGGACCGACTCAGGGTGCACGAAGTACATGGCGAGCATACAGGCGACGACCAGCCCGGTGAACCATCCGAGCCAGACTCCGCCCCGGCCTCGTCGATCGGCACGCTGACCCGTGATGGGGGCGAGGAGGGCGATGAACAGGCCCGCGATCGTCATGCCGTTGCTGAGCCAGGTCGAGGCCGTACCCGAGTCGGTGAAGACACCGTCGCTGGTCAGGTACGTCGTGAACACGAAGGTCGTGGCGACCGCGTTGAAGGCGGCACTGCCCCAGTCCCAGGCCGCCCATTCGACGACTTGGCGCGTGATCACGCGGCGGCGGGCGGCGGGCGTTGTGCTCATGGAATCGGGCTCCTTCGGTGGGGAGTGCTCGGTGGCGCGTGTGCGTCCAGGGTGAAACTACCACGTTTCACGTGTGACGCTCTCCTCGGGCCGCCCCCGGAACGAGGCCGGGGAACCGCCAGCGCGATCTGACCGCATGCCATATGCTGATGTGTTGCCCGGGAAGGAGGCCGATGATGGCACAGCAATCACTGCGTAGCGTGTCCGATGCGGACGAACGACTGTCGCAGGCGCGCACGTCCTTTGTTACCGCCGCCATTTGCGCTGGTTTTGCAGTTTTCTTTTTCTGCATGCGTGGCGTTTTTCCAATCGCCTACACGTTCTTTTTCGTCGCAGTCCCGATTCTCCTCGCGCTCACTTTCCTCACTCTTGGCCTCGCCGAGATCGCTCGACAGCGCCGGGGGATCCTCGTGCACGTCGAGCCGGAAGGGCTCGCTCTCTACCCCTTTGTTTTTCCCTTCTATGTTTCGTCGATCAGCTCTTTTTTCTTGATGAGCTGCGGCCCCATCGCCCTCCTTCTGTTCCTCATCCATCCAGACGCCATCAGCGGCCTGATCCTCGGCTTTTCGTATTCATTCCTCGGATACACGATGCTCAAGATGACGGAGTATCGTCCCTCACGCATCCACCGGTCACCGATGATCACGTTTAGCCCCGATCACCTGTCAATTCAGCCCCTCCTGCAGGACAACCCGACACGTATCCGTTGGGATCGCAATCCCCAGATTGAGGGTTTTGAGCTTTTCGTCGCCGCCAATGAACCGCATCAGTTGATGCACGTATCCACCCGAGACTCCGAGGATGCGTTCGTTTTCGAGATGAGGGGGATGCCCATCTGCTACTGGCAACTCGCGCGGCTCATCAACCATTTTGTCGCCCATCCCGAGGATCGAGCAACGCTCGGAACACCGCAGGGGCCGCAGCTCGTCACCGACATCCTGACGGCAGGCTAGCCCATGCTCCCCCTGACGCTCATCCGCCGACCCCTGACCCCGAGCCAAGCAGACGCCATCATGCGACGAGCATGGATCGTCCCCGCGTGCTTGTATGCCGCCGGACTCGCGGCAGCACTTGTCCTCGCTGCCCTCATCACACTCGGCTTCCCCACCCTCGGCCTGCGTTACGGACTCGCTATCGTCTGCATTCTCCTCGTCGCCTTCATTCCAGCCGCCGTTGCCTACGTGCGAGCACCCAGCCGCCCGCCGAGGGTCACTGCCACTACGTCGCGCCAGGAGGACCGCACGGTCACCGAGCTGATGATCACAGGGGACACCACATTTGCCCGGAGTCGCGCTGCCGGCATCGCATGGGGATTGAGCGGCATTGCTATCTCCCTCATTCCTCTCGCATTCTCCTCGAGCACAAAAAATGGTTTCCTCATGTCGCTCGGCACGGGCTTTTTCATCATCTATCTCCTCGTGAAAGTCCCAGAAGTTTACTTTCCGCGTGAACATGGCGCACATGTGCAAATGATTGTTCTCGTCCCCGAGGGTTTCGCAATCGCCGAGAAAGACTTCGTCCCTCGTATCGAGACGGTCGCCTGGAGCTATATCGTTGGCATGGGTGAGACCATCAAGGGAGCGACCGCCATTCACTGCACCAAGGATGGCGAAGATGGCGTCCTATGGCTTCGCTTCAGCGACCCGGGGTTCTCCTACGTCGCGCTCGAGCGACTTATTGACTATTTCGCCTCCAACCCCCGGCGGCGGCGCGTTCTCGGCACCGAGACCGGCGTCGACGTGGTGCGAGCCCTCCTGCGAGGACAGGACCCGGACGTCCGCTAGGCTTCTTCGGCAGCGAGGAGGCGCGCAAGCGCTAGGTCAAGGGGGCGCGTGACCTTCATGGAGCGTTCGTCGCCCGCGACCGTGTGCACGGCGGCCCCGATCGCCTCGACGAGGCCGGCGTCGTCCGTGGCCGCCCGGGCCTCGTCCGCACCCAGAGAGGCGCCCGCCTCGTGCGCGCGAATGAGAACATCCCAGCGGAAACCCTGCGGGGTCTGCACGGCCACCATGTCGGAGCGGCGAGGGGTACCGACGACCACGCCGGAAGCATCCACGGTCTTGAGGGTGTCGGTGACGGGCAGGACGGGGATGACGGCACCCGCGCCGCCGCGCACTGCATCAATGACGCGTTCGGTGACCTGCGGGGGCGTCAGGGGGCGCGCCGCGTCATGCACGAGGACGACCGTGTCCGCCTCGCACTGCCCGAGAGCAGCAAGTCCCAGGGCCACGGACTCCTGACGCGAACGCTCGGAGCCGACGACGACGGTGAGGTCGTCGATATCGGACAGGGCGGAGCGAAATTCCTCGATCGACGAGGCCGGGGCCGTCACAACGATCGCACCCACTCCCCCGGCGCGTAGGCCGCGGGCCGCCCACCAGACAAGGGGGCGACCCGAGAGTTCAACGAGTGCTTTCGGGCCCTCGCAGCCGAGGCGAGAGCCGGAGCCGGCGGCCGTCAGGACGGCGCGAGCGTCACTCTGCGACGGCATCTTCTTCGACTTCGATGCGGCCCTCAGCCAGGACGGAATCGAGGCGCTCGGCGGCAGCAGACTTTTCGATATTGCGTGCCAGGGCCAGCTCGGAGGTGAGGATCCCGCGGGCCTTCGTCAGCATGCGCTTCTCACCCGTGGACAGCTTCTTCAGGTCATCGCGGCGGGTCAGGTCGCGCACGACCTCGGCGACCTTCACGATGTCACCGGTGGCGATCTTCTCCTGGTTCGCCTTGAAACGACGCGACCAGTTGGTCGGCTCCTCAATGTAGGGGGCGCGCAGGACGGACAGGACCTCTTCGAGGCCATCCTCGTCGACGATGTCACGAACGCCGACCATGTCAACATTTTCGGCGGGCACCTGAATCTCGAGGTCACCCTGGTTCACACGCAGCTTCAGGTACGTCCGCTCCTCACCACGAATGGTGCGCGTCATGACCTCTTCGATCGTGGCTGCGCCGTGGTGCGGGTAGACGACCGTCTGAC
>USPB01000113.1 GCA_900556405.1 uncultured Actinomyces sp. | reverse complement strand
GGAGCGCACGGAGGGGCGCTGGAGCTGGAGGCGCGCGAACTGCATGGACAGGGCGACGTCGCCGACGCAGCGCTCCATGGGGCGCCCGCCGAGGGTGACGCGACCCCAGGTGGGAACGAGCAGGCCGGTGAGGACGCGCGAGAGCGTCGTTTTACCCGATCCGTTGTCTCCGGTGATGAGCATGGCCTGGCCTGGGTCGAGGATCAGGCTGACGTCGCGCAGGACGGGCTTCTCCCAGGGGGTGCCGAGGTCGTAGGTGTGAGCAACGCGGTCAGCCCACAGGTGTGAGGCCTTGATGAGCGCGGGCGCGCCCGCCAGAGAAGACACAGACAGGCCCGACGCACCGGGACCAGGGGACGCGAGAGGATCCCCAGCCTCGTCGATGAGGGGAGCGCCCTCCCCCGCGCGCCGGTCGGAGACGATACGACCGCCGTCAATCGTGACGACGCGGTCGGCGCGCGCGCTTTCGGCGGGGTCGTGAGTGATGTGAACGACGGCCATACCGCGCGCGGGCAGGGAGGCGAGGAGGTCGAGCATCTCTGCGCGGCCCGCCCGGTCGATCATGGCGGTGGATTCGTCGGAGATGAGCAGGCGCGGGGAGCGAGCAAGCGCGCCCGCGAGCGCGAGGCGCTGGAGCTGCCCGCCGGACAGGGAGCGCGGGTCGGCGTCGGCGAGGCCGGCGAGGCCAACGCGTTCGAGCAGCTCCTCGAGGTCGAGGTCTGCGCTTTGCTGTGCGCTCATGCCCCACGTGACATCTTCGGCGACGCTCTGTCCGAGAACAAGGAGTTCTGAGCGCTGCCCCACGAGCGCAGTGCCGCCGACAGCACCAAGGACGCCGCCGCCCTGCCGCGTCCCAGAGCCGGGTTCGGCGCCCGCGAGGAGGAGGGCGAGGGTGGACTTGCCCGAGCCGTTATGCCCAACAACGACGGTGAACTCGGGGCGCTCGAAGCTCAGGGTGACGCCACGCAGGGCGGGATGGTCGGTGCCCGGGTAGGTGAAGTCGACGTCGGTGAGGGTCAGGGGCAGGGGGGACGAGGCCTCGACCCCTTCACGCGGGTCCGCCGAGCGGGCGGTCACGTCCAGGAGCGGGTCCCAGCCCGCGTCGAGGGAGATGCGGCTGAGGATCGCACCGAGAAGCCAGCGGGCGGCGAGAACCAGGAAGGCCACGCCGATGAAGCGCGTGATGGGGATCCAGATCCACCACCAGTCGACGAACCATTGGCCGATCTGGTGGCCCGCGTTGACGAAGCCGCCGGAATGGGGGATGTGGCCGATGAGTGTGAGGAAGCCGTCGAGGGTTTTTTGGATGCTTTCGAGGCCGAGGGTGCGCAGGTCGGACAGGATCCAGAAGGCGATGCCGGTGCCGACACCCCAGACGATGCCAAGCCCGGCGGCGACGCCGGAGACGGGGAGCCAGGAGGCGCGTTTCTTGTGGAGGAAGCCGATGATGAGGCCGACGAGGGCGGCTTGGAAGGAGCGGCCGGCCGTGGCGACGCCGCCGACTGCGACGGCGAGGAGGATCGTCGAAGCGAAGGCTGCGATCGCGGCTCGGGGCCGGTGCGTGAGGGAGACCATCGCGAGGGGCACGGCCGTGGCGACCTGGAAGAGGAGCTGGAAGACGGGGGTCACGGCGGCGATAAGGCCGAAGGTGACGGCGAGACCCGAAAGCGCGCCAGCGGTCGCCACCTCAACGGGGGTGAGGCGGCGGGCATCGCGCGCGGATGAGTTCATGTGTCTAGTCTCCCAGGCCCCAACGCCTACTGCCTGTTGATCGCACCGAAGGGGATATGGACGCTCGGGGTGGAGAGCGCCGCGCCTTCCACGTGGCGGCGCTGGTCATCGAAGAAGATGTGCGGGCGCAACACCTCCAGGATGGGCCCCTTGTCGATGCCGCCGAGGAAGAAGGCGTCGTTGACGCGCAGGCCCCACTGCCGGATCGAGTTGATCGCACGCTCATGCGCGGGGGCGCTCCGAGCCGTCACCACAGCGACGTGCACCCTGCGTCGATACCCCGACGGATCATCCAGACGTTTCGACTCCTCGATCCCCTGAATCCGGTTGATTTTCTCCAGAAAATCGGCCATCGGACCTCGAGAGAGAGGAACCTCGGCCAGGGCACTCTCGCTCTCCTGATACCCGTCCAGCCCCTCGCTCTGGAACACTCGCTCGGCCGAATCGTCAGCCAGCACGCCGTCGAAGTCGAAGGCGATGCGCAGGTCTGTATCTCCGTCATCCGGCTGGGCGCGCCCAACGACGTGCCCCGCCGCAAATCCCATGTCGATCGCCTCGCGCACGTCATCCTCGTTCGCAGAAAGGAAGAGGGACATGCGCAGCGGCTTCATGAAGCGATAGGGCGCACGCCCCTGCATGAAGATAGCGCGCGTAATGTCCAATCCGTGATGCGCGACGGAACGCATCACACGCATTCCCGTCTCAGGGTCGTTGCGCGAGAGGATCACGACCTCCACCAGGCGCTCACGATCCGACAGGTCGTTCAGGTCGAGGAGGCGACGAATAAAGGGAAACGCGACGCCCGGCTCGAGCACATCATCGAGATGCTCGCGCTGATACTCCCGATACCGCTCTTCCCCCTGCTCACGGAACACCGCGTCAGACTCCCTCAGGTCAAAGAGGGCACTCGACGCGACCCCAATGACGAGGGCACGCTCCAGATCCAGTTCCGCAGCCATGACGCTCCTTCCACGCGCAGCCACCTATCGTCACCAGGATAAAAACGGGCATGCTCATCTGCGTACACACCTGCACCGCCACACACAGCACAACACCCTCGCGCGCGTCTTTGGTGTGGATGTGGCGATCGGGAGCGTCGCCTTCGAGGGCGAGGACGTGCAGGCCATCGTTCCGGTTCGTCTAAGTGGGGGCAAGTAGCGCCATCACACCGAAAACTTCTTCATCACGATTGCGCAGGTCAGCCACATTTTGGCTGCGAGTGCGGTACCGTATTAGTGTGATTCCGCACGCCCAGTCCGGGGGCATCAATGCCGGGCCGGGTCGACGGGACCATGTCGGCTCCGCAGACGGAGCCGAACGGTGCCCCAGCGTTGGGGCGAACACGAAGGAGGGCCCATGGCTACCGGGACCATCAAATGGTTCAACGACGCCAAAGGCTTCGGGTTCATCACTCCTGATGACGAATCCGGCGACGTCTTCGTGCACTATTCAAACATCATCGGCCAATCTGGGCGACGCACTCTTCTAGAGGGCGAGAAGGTCGAATATGAGGCGATTGAAGGACCAAAGGGCCTCCAAGCCATGAATGTGGCACGAGCCGAGTGACACTGTGTGCCCGGGTGGAGATTCCACTCGGGCACACTTGCATGAAACGGCACGTTCCTCACCTATCTCGCACATAATTTTTTCGTTGAGACAACTGCCATTTAACTGGTTTTTACGATGCTTGTGCCATGCCTTACAAGGGATTGCGAGGTATAGACCGATCGGTGAAATCGGCGTAGCATTGTAACTGCACCAAGGGGGGCGACCACGAGTCACCTCCCTTTTTCAATACCGTCGCTCACCCGGGCGACACGGGCCGACAAGGCCCACACACGCTGGCGTGCGGGGCGCGCTTCGCGTTTCCGCGCGAAGACATTCTCAAGGAGAACCCCATGAACAACATCGTCAAGGCTGAAACCGCTCCCACCATGTCCCAGGCCACCGCCTCGGCCTCCGTGCTCGTGGCCCTCATCGTCATCCTCGCGGCCCTCGGCGTGTTCGCCGCCCTGCAGGTTGCCTCGGTCGCCTCGGTCGTCTTCGCGGTCGTCATCGCCCTGACCGCCCTGATCGTCTCCCCCGCGATCCTCTCGATCGCACGCACTCGCGCCTGAGCTGATGCGGGGCGCGTGAACGACACGCGCCCCACCCCCGCCAGCGTGACACCGCGGAGGTGTCCCGCTTTTTCGTTGCCTTGCTGGCTTCTGGGGTTAAAGACAAAACGTGTTGGTTTTGTGGTGGCTTTTCGGCTTTGTCGCGGGCGCGCTGTTTTAGGTGGTCGTGTGCGTGTCGTTGATGTAACTACTGCATCGCCCCCAGTGCGCGGGCCCCTGGCGCACGCGGGCCCGACGACATGCGTATGGGCCCGACACCTCGCACGTTAACCCGATGATGTGCGTGTGGGCAGCGCCGCCCACACGCATATCTAGCGGTTTACGTGCGTATCAAGGGGTTTGCGTGCATGGGAGCGCCCAAAACACAGACCACTTCACCCGAAACAGCCCTTTTCACCGTTTTTAGCGAGGTGGTCTGCGTTTTGGGCGGTAAGTCCTTCAGGCAGGCCACTCGACGGGGGGAATTGCGCCATGCAGGGGTGTGACACGCCGGCGACACGCCGACGCAGCGCCTCGCATGGCGCAAAACCCCCACACCAGCCCCGCCGTTGGGTGCCGCAGCATCCGACGGCGATGCTCAGGCGCCAAGGAATAGCGGCTGAAACAACCCCAAAGGGGGTGGCCAACGATGAGTTGACCACCCCCTGGTTTCCGACGTCTCAGTGCAAGATGCGTGCCAGGAAGTCCCTGGTTGCCTGCTCGCGCGGGTTGTCGATGACCTGCTCCGGCGGGCCCTGCTCGACGATCTGGCCGTTCCGAAGGAACACGACGCGGTCGGCTGCCTGGCGGGCAAAGCTGATCTCGTGCGTCGCCATGAGGATGGTCGAGCCCTGCGCCTTGATTTCGCGCACGAGGTCCAGGACCTCGCCGACGAGCACCGGGTCCAGCGCCGCGGTGATCTCGTCCAGTAGGAGCAGCTCCGGGTTCGTGGCGAGCGCTCGCGCGATGGCGACGCGCTGCTGCTGGCCGCCCGAGAGGCGATCCGGGAATTCCTTCGCCTTGTCCTTCAAACCGATGCGGTCCAAGAGCTCCAGGCCGCGCTCGCGCGCGCGGTCCTTGTCCCAGCCGTGCACCTTGCGGGCCGCCAGCGTCACATTGTCCAGCACCGACATGTGCGGGAACAGGTTGTAGTGCTGGAACACCACGCCGATGCGCGCGCGGATCTTGTCCGCGTTCGCACGCGGGTCCGTGATGTCCTCGCCAGCCAGGAAGATCTGGCCGTCATCCACCCGTTCCAGCAGGTTTGCGCAGCGCAGCAGCGTCGACTTGCCCGAGCCGGACGCGCCCAGGAGGACCACGACCTCGTGCGGGGCGACGTCCAGGTCCAGGCCGCGCAGGACGACGTTATCGCCGAAGCGCTTGACCACGCCGACGGCGCTCAGGACCGGGGTGGTGTTGTCCGAGGCGGGGGAGGCCTCGTGCGTAGTGGGAACCGACATCAGACGGTGCCTCCCATCTGCTCGCGCTTACGCAGTCGGGCCGTGTACCAGTCCGACAGGCGAATGAAGGGGAACGACAAGATGATGAACAGCAGGCCGGCGACGACGTAGGAGGTCATGTTGTAGGTCTTGGCCTGGACCATCTGTGCCGACCGGATCGCGTCGACCGCGCCCAGGACCGAGATGAGGCCGACGTCCTTCTGCATGGAAATGAAGTCGTTCATCAGGGCGGGCGTGACCTTGCGGATCGCCTGCGGCACGATGATCATGCGCAGCGTCTGCCCGTGGGACAGGCCCAGCGATCGGGCCGCGTAACGCTGGGAGGGGTGGACGGAGTCCAGGCCCGCGCGCAGCACCTCGGCCACGTACGAGGAGTACGTGAGGATCAGCGCGACCGTGCCCAGGAACGCGGTTGGGATGCGCGTCGTCGGGTTGAGGGCCGGGATGCCGAAGCCGATCAGGTAGAGGACCACCAGGAAGGGGACGCCTCGGAAAATATCCGTGTACGCCGCCGCGAGGAAACGGATCGGGAAGAACACGGGACCGGCCAGCGTGCGCGCGGCAGCCAGCAGGGTCGCGAATACCGCGACGCCCAGCACCGCGATCAGCAGGATCCGGATGTTGAGCCACAGGCCGGACAGGACCTGGGGGAAGGCCTCGACGAAGTACTTGCCGTTGAAGAAGGTCTGGCGGGTGGCCTCCCACCCGTCGGAGTTGACGACCACGGCGATGAGGACTCCCGCGACCACGATCGTGGAGACCAGGGAGATGAGGATCGACCGGACCGTCTGCTTGCGCCGATAAGCGCGCCGGCCACGCTCCACCGCCGAAACGGGGGGCGTGGCCAGCGCGTCATTCGAGTGCTCACTCATGAATGAGGCCTCACTTGAGGGTGGGCACGTTCTGTGCCTCGTTGAGCCACTTTTCCTGCAGCTCGGCGAGCTTGCCGGACGAGGCCAGGCGATCGACCGCTGCTGAGACCGTGGGGGTCAGCTTGGAACCCTTGGGCAGGACGATGCCGTACTGCTCGCCGCCCGTGGTGTCGTCGAACTGGCCGATGATGACGCCGTCATCGATCTGCGCGGCGACCATATAGAAGGCGGTCGGCAGGTCGACGACGATTGCGTCCACGCGGCCCGTCTGCAGGGCCAGGACCGTGTCGTCGGAGGAGTTGAACA
>USPB01000112.1 GCA_900556405.1 uncultured Actinomyces sp. | reverse complement strand
CCGACATCCAGGACGGCACCTTCGCCCGCAAGTTCATCGCCGATCAGGATAACGGTGCCCTCGAGTTCAAGGCGCTGCGCGCCGAGGAAGAGGCTCACCCGATCGAGAAGACGGGCCAGAAGCTGCGCAAGGCCTTCGGTTGGACCGACTCTGACGAGGACTACACCGAGGGCAGCGCCGCGCGCTGATCTCACTGTCCTTCTCGGATAGACCAAGCTCCGGCCTCGTTCCCACGTGGGAACGAGGCCGGAGCTTGAAGCTATCCGCGATGAAGCGGTGACTATCAGATTGTCGGGATGATTAACTCACTGGAGCCAGTAGCTCAGGAGCGTGCCCTGTTGAAGCGAATAGAGGATGCGGTGGCAGCGGGCACCGGGGCAATGATGGCGAATGAGGTAACTGCAGCAGCTGCAAGACGCGTCAGGGTTTGACGAGAGGGACGCATTGTTCTTCCTTCCTATGAGACTCTTATTGATACTTCTAGTTTATCGGTAACTTGACGCTGGGTCAATAAAAGTGATTGCTATCATTGGCTGCCGGTGTTGTTTGTGTCTGCGTGAGCGATTCTTGTCATGGTGTCCTGAGTAGAATCGGGGCATGGCTACTCAGGGGGTGGATTTATCCGCCCGGCTCAAGATCCTGTTCGTCATCAATGACCTCTACACGCGTGGGAATGGACTCGCTGCGTCCGCGCGTCGCATGATCGCGCTGTTGCGTGAGCGGGGGCACGATGTTCGCGTGCTGTCTGCGCCGCCGCGCGATGGCGATGATTGTGGGATCGGCGTTCCTGACTTTCCTCTCCCACATCTTCATGTTCCGCTTCTGGCGTCCCTCATCGCCTCGCAGGGCTACGCGTTTGCTCGCTCGGATCGGCGCCAGATTGATCGAGCGCTCAGCTGGGCAGATGTGGTCCACCTGGAGGAGCCTTTCATGCTGCAGGCCGTGGTTGCTCGGCGTGCGCGCGATCGTGGCGTGCCTGCGATGGCGACCTACCACATTCATCCCGAAAATCTCACGGCCACCGTCTATCTCGATCGTTGCGCTGCCCTGAATCGTGCGATTCTCCGGCTGTGGAAGTGCTTCATTTTCGATCGGTGCGGCGCGCTCCAGTGCCCTTCAGAATCGGTATGGAGGCGGGCCTCCTCGTTAGGGCTTTCTCCGCGGCTCTTTGTTCTCTCTAATGGTGTTCCGCTGGGCGGTGTGAGCGTTGAAAGTGGGGGCAAGGGGGAAGGGTCATCCGTCGTGCGTCTGCTGTCAATCGGGCGCTTTTCGCGCGAGAAGGATCAGGCGACGATTCTGCGGGCGCTTCGCTTCAGTTCTCATGCTCGCTCCATCGAGCTGACCCTGGCGGGGCGAGGTCCGACCGAGCGACAGCTGCGGGCCCAGGCGGATCGGCTCGTGCGCGATGGTGTGATCGCGCATCCTGTTCGCTTTGCTTTTATGGACGCGGGGGAGATGGCTCGGGCTTCGGAGTGCTCCGATCTCTACGTGCATGCGGCGCGGATCGAGGTGGAGGGACTCGGCGTGCTTGAGGCGCTGCGTCACGGCGTGGTCCCTGTTCTCGCGTGTGGTCCTCTGACGGCAACCAGTCAGTTTGCGCTGACAGAGGAGAGTGTGTTCGAGGCGGGGAATCCGCGCTCGCTCGCGCGCGTCATTGATGCGTGGATTAACCGAGGGGGCGAGGCTCGTCGAGCTGAGGCCGTGCGATATCGGGGCGTGGAAGCTCAGTATGACATCCGTGTCTGTGTCCGTGAGCTGGAGCGTGTCTATGGCTGGTTGGTCGGCGGGGGAGAATTTCCAGGCGCTCAGCCTGACAGGTGAACGCCGATCCTCGAAGTTGCGGGGTAATTATCCTAGACGTTGATAAAAATATCTGTCCTATAACTGGTTAGTCAGCATCTAAATTTGTATGATGAATCTCGTGGAGAGTGAGTCACGACTCACTGCCCGCTGATTGACAACTCATCTCGGAAGGACCAACGATGACCCTCCGCCACTACGGGCGTGCCCTCGCGGCAGCCTCGGGAGCCGTGCTGCTGTGCGCGACTCTCTCGGTTCCCGCGCTCGCCACCCCGACCAGTGACACCGGTGCAGCAACCCCGGTGACGGCCTCGGTAACCGACGAAGGTTCGGCCCCCATCACCGTCACTGTGGCACGCACCGACTCCCACGGAGACAAGGTGTACGAAGGTGACCTCATCACCATCACCGTCACCTACACCAACAACACAGACAGTGCTCTGACCGTCTTCCCGGTGGCCTCGAACCTGTCCGGCGTCCTGACCACCGGCGTCCCCAACTGCCGCTGGCACAACCTCGCTGCGCACACCACCAAGCAGTGCACGACCGCGACCCACACCGTGACCGCCGATGACGTCGCGGCCGGAACCTTCACCCCGATGACCACGTGGGCCGCCACCCGCGACCGCAACGGTACAGACGTCATCGCCGGTGACATCACCGCGAACGCCGACCCCGTGACCGTCGCCCAGGGCGAGCGCCCGCCAGCCCCGGACCCGCTGGAGACCCCGCACGACTACGCGATCGGTGAGAAGGTGCGCCTGGCGTCCCCCGGCCTGGCCGGCTTCAGCTGCCACCGCATCCCCGCGCTGACCACCGCCAACAACGGCTGGATCATCGCCGCGTGGGACGGGCGCCCCAACACCTGCCAGGACGCGCCCCAGGCCAACTCCATCATCTACCGCATCTCCAAGGATGGCGGTAAGTCCTGGACCCCCATCCAGACCGCCCTCGCAGGCACCCCCGGCGCGGAGAAAGTCGGTTACTCCGATCCTTCCTTCGTTGTCGACCGCACCACAGGAACGATCTTCCTGTTCTCGGTCAAGTCCTACGACGCCGGACTCTTCCAGTCCCAGCTCGGTACCGACCCCGCAGCGCGCAACATCCTGCACGCCCACGTCGTCGAATCCCACGACAACGGCGAGACCTGGGTCAACCCCCGCACCATCACCGACCAGGTGACCGCAGGCCACACCGACCAGTGGTTTACGCGCTTCGCCTCCTCCGGTGAAGGCATCCAGTTGCGCTACGGCGCCCACGCCGGTCGCCTCATCCAGCAGTACGCCGTCGCCAACTCCGGCACCACCTCGCTCATGGCCGTCTCCGTCTACTCTGACGACCACGGCGTGACCTGGAAGCCCGGCGCGCCCACCGAGGGCAGCGCCGACGAAAACAAGGTCGTGGAGCTCTCCGACGGACGCCTTCTCCTCAACTCTCGCACGCAGGGAACCGCAGGCCAGCGCCTCGAGGCCATCTCCTACGACGGTGGACAGACCTGGGGCCCGTTCCGCCACAACTGGGACCTGACCGACCCGCGTAACAACGCCTCCATCGTGCGCGCCTACCCGGACGCCCCCGAGGGCTCCGCACGCGCCCGCGTCCTGCTCTTCTCCAACGCCGATTCGTCCAGCGCCCGAGCCAACGGCACCATCCGCGTCTCCTACGACGACGGCTTCACCTGGAACGACGGCACGGTCTTCGAGAGCGGCGAGATGGCCTACTCGACGCTGCATCCCCTCGGGGATGGCACCTGGGGCCTGCTGTACGAGTCCGGCGGCTACAAGAACATCGAGTTCATGCGCGTGGATGCCTCCTACCTCGGCCTGACTGACCCCGGCGAAGAGCCCGCGCCGGAGCCGACCCCGGACCCGCAGCCCGCGCCGGAGCCGACCCCGGACCCGCAGCCCGCGGTCACCCCCGCGCACTGGGTCAACACTGGAAATGGCTGGAAGTGGCAGCTGGAAGACTCCAGCTACGCGACGAACCAGACGATCACGATCGGCGAGGCCACCTACCGCTTCGGCGCAGACGGCATGATGGTCACCGGCTGGGACAACCAGGGCGGCGTGTGGAGCTACTACAACGCCTACGGTGCCCGCGTCAGCGGCTGGGTCCATGATGGGGCCTGGTACTACCTCGACCCCGCGACCGGAGCGATGGCGACCGGATGGGCGCAGGTCGGTGGTACCTGGTACCTCTTCAATGCCTCGGGTGCGATGCTCACCGGTTGGCAGTACGCCGGTAGCTGGTACTACCTGGCCCCTTCGGGAGCCATGCTCACCGGTTGGCAGCACATTGGTTCCACCTGGTACTACTTCGCGGGTGACGGCCACATGGTCACCGGCTGGCAGTCGATCGACGGCCGTTGGTATTTCTTCGCTCCCTCGGGTGCGTGGATCTGATCCGTGCGACCGAGCCGGGGTCGGGGGAGCGTACGTGCCCTCCCGGCCCCGGCCTCGTCTATGGGAGACGTCACCCGGAAAACGGCCCACGTGGTGGAACGATTCCGCCGCGGGGCGCTCGGGCGGGGGAAGATGGAGCCATGACACTGAACATCGCAGTAATCCCTGGCGACGGTATCGGCAAGGAAATCGTCCCCGAAGGTCTCAAAGTCCTGGACCGTGTCCTGGCGGATAAGGGCGTCGACTACTCCACGACCCACTTCGATCTGGGTGCGCAGCGCTGGCATGCGACCGGCGACACTCTCACCGACGAGGATCTCGAGGCCATCAAGCGCCACGACGTGATTCTTCTCGGCGCAGTCGGCGACCCTTCCGTCCCCTCCGGCGTCCTTGAGCGAGGGCTGCTGCTCAAGCTGCGCTTCGCTCTCGACCACTATGTGAACCTGCGTCCCTCCAAGTACTACGAGGGTGTTCCCAGCCCCCTGGCCAACCCCGGCGACATCGACTTTGTCGTCGTGCGCGAAGGCACCGAGGGTCTCTACTGCGGCAACGGTGGCGCCGTTCGCGTCGGCACCCCGCACGAGATCGCAACCGAAGTCAGCGTCAACACCGCCTACGGTGTCGAGCGCGTCGTTCGCTACGCCTTCGAGGCGGCCGCCTCACGCAAGAAGCACCTCACCCTGGTCCACAAGCACAACGTCCTGGTGAACGCCGGACACATGTGGCGTCGCATCGTCGACGAGGTGGGGGAGGAGTATCCCGAGGTGCGCGTCGATTACTGCCACATCGATGCTGCCACCATCTACATGGTCACCGACCCCGCGCGCTTTGACGTCATCGTCACCGACAACCTGTTCGGTGACATCCTCACCGACGAGGCCGGAGCCGTGACCGGTGGTATCGGATTGAGCGCGTCCGGCAACCTCAACCCCTCGCGAGAGTACCCCTCCATGTTCGAGCCCGTGCACGGCTCTGCCCCCGACATCGCGGGCCAGGGCAAGGCAGATCCGACCGCGACCATCTCCTCGGTCGCGCTGATGCTCGACTTCATGGGCTACGCCGAGGAAGCCGCGCGCGTGCGCGCCGCGATCGACGCCGACATGGCAGCGCGCGCGCAGGCGGCGGCGAGCGGTCACCCGCTCGTGCGCTCCACCTCGCAGATCGGCGATGACATCGCCGCTAGGGTCTGAGAATCACGCGAAACACGAGGGCCGCTCCCCGGGATGGGGGAGCGGCCCTCGTGCCTGTATGGAAGTGCCTGTGAGGCGAGGTGCTCGCTGTCAGCACGTACCGATGAGGGCTGGCAGGGACGTGCGAGGAGCCCACTGCTGGATGTCCGCGAGCGCGGCGCTGGCCCCGGCCGCACGCACGTCGGAGGAGTTGCTGGCGAGCATGGCGGAGTCCGCCGCGAGCAGGTTTGATGCCAGGGAGGGTGCATCGAGGAAACCAAGTGTGCAGCGAGGCGTTCGCGTGTCGGCAGCTCCGGCACGCAGTGCGACATCGGCGCGCGCGAGGAGCTCGCCCGATACGGCGTATGCGTCGGTCAGCGTGCCCGCACTCACCTGCGCCTGCGGCAGAGTCGACGCCGTGCAATCCCAGGTGGCGACCGCGCTCGACAGCTCCTGAGACGATGCCAAATCCTTGCCCGTGGGGGCGAACGACGCTGATATTCCCGGCGCGTCGAAAAGATCGATTGCCCAGGTCTGGACTCCGTGGCGCGAGGCCGCATTCACACGGTCGTTGACAAGGAGCGCTTGGTCTAGCCCCGCATCCAGGTCAATGCCATACGCCTGGGCAATAGTGACCGCGCTCGCGTAACGGCCCAGTGCCGCAGCTGAGAGGGTGCGGGCCTCCTCGGCGCTCGTGCGATTCGTGTCGGCAGCGATCTCCAGGTCGCGGGTTGCCGTGCGGGCTAGCCACGCGACGAATGCGGACACGTCGGTGGGCGCCTCGGACACGGCGGTGGGAGCGGAAGCGCCCTCGGGCGTTGTCCCTCCCCACGGGTCCCACAGACCGCCCAGCGCCTCAAGGCGCTCGTGTGACGCAGAGGCGACGGCGCGCAGAGCTGCCGAACAGGACGCGCAGTCCGTCGCGACCTCGGCGAGCTGGGTCGCTCGATCAGAAGCCGCCGACTCCGTACGCGCCGCTTGGTCGCGCACGGCGGCGAATCCGGTCAGGGTGGGCAGAGAAGACGACGAGCACGCGGATAGCGCGAGGACCGCCACCCCAGTCGCGACGAGGTTGGGGAAGCGGCGTGTGGTCAAAGTCAGTTTTGCGAAACGCACACCCGCATCATCCCACACCCCCGG
>USPB01000111.1 GCA_900556405.1 uncultured Actinomyces sp. | reverse complement strand
TGGGCGACATGGAATTCCAGAACAAGTGCATGGATAAGTTCGCCCAGCTCAAGGATCAGGGGCGCACGGTCGTCGTCGTGTCCCACGGCCTCGAGCAGATGCGCACCTTCTGCGACCAGGCCGCCTGGCTGGACCACGGCACACTCGTCGACGTGGGCGGGGCCGCCGAGGTCATCGACACATACTCCGACGTCGCTCACCACGCCGTCGAGGTCGAGGGCGGCGGCACGCGCTTCGGCAGCGGCGAGGCCATGATCGAGCGCATTGAGCTTCTGTCATCTTCCGGTCAGCCCACGTCGCTCGTGTACCCGGGCGACCCGGTTCGACTGCGCCTGCACTACCGTGCGAACGAGCGCATCGAGTCCCCGGTCTTCGGTGCCTCCATCGACACCCGCGAGGGCGTGTTTGTGTGGGGCCTGCACGGCATGGACGCCTGCTACGTGCCCACCTCGATCGAACCGGGCACCGGTCACCTCGACATCGACATCCCGCGTCTGACCTTCAACCCGGGCGCCTACACGATTTCCGCGGCCATCCAGAACCAGGACATGACCAGCGTCATCGACGCCCTGCAGAAGGCCCGCCGCTTCGACGTCCTGCCCGGCCCGGGCATGGAGTCCGGCGGCCTGGTGAACCTGGGAGCGTCGTTCACGGACCTGACGCCCGCGCGCCCCATGCGCGACGTGCCCAGGCGCGGCGCCGCCGACTACGAGCACCTCGCGCGCATGCAGGCCCAGCAGGCCGACGCGCTCGAGAACGAGGACTGACGGACGCATCGACGTTCGAGGCCGGGGCCCAGCGGAGTGATTGCCGCCGGGCCCCGGCTTTTTGTCGAGTTGATGACTCAAACGTGCCCGCATTGCGTGATGGGCAGCCTACACTTATGGGAGAACTGTTCTCCAACAACAAGGCACTGTCATGGCAACGACGCCCACGCTCACCCGCCGCGCGCACATGCGCGCCCTCACCGCGGCTCTGACCCTCGCGCTCATCGCCCTGCCCGCGCAGGCCCGCGCTGACGCCGGGGACGAGGCCGCACCGCAATCCGAAGCGCAAAGCTCCACCGCGGCCCAGTCCGCCCCGCAGGCCGAGCCGTCGGCCTCTCCCAGCCCCGAGACCACGGACGCGCCCGAGCCCGCCGCCCCTGCAGCGAACGGCGAGGACCGGGCACCCACTGCCTCGTCGGAGAGCGAGGAGCCTCCGACGATGGCCGCTCCCGATGAGACCGGACGGGGTGCGTGGATGCGTGACTCGGTCGGCTGGTGGTGGCGGCGAGCCGACGGCACGTACCCGGCCTCCCAGTGGGTGGGGATCGGGGGCGCCCGCTACTACTTCTACGACAGCGGCTACATGGCCACCGGCTGGTTTCGCGACGGTGCCGACTGGTTCTTCCTGGCTCCCTCCGGGGCGCTCGTTGGCGGCTGGCTGAAAGACGCTGGCTCGTGGTACTACCTGGATCCCGCGAGCGGCGTGATGCGCACGGGCCTGACCGCGGTGGACGGTACCTGGTACTACCTGGGATCGTCGGGTGCGATGCGCACCGGCTGGGAGCACCTCTTCGACGGGTGGCATTACTTCGCGTCCAGCGGCGCACAGATCGGCGGTTGGCTGCGCGACGGGGGCCAGTGGTACTACCTGGATCCCGACACTGGCGTCATGCACACGGGGCTCACCGGCGTGGATGGCACGTGGTACTACCTGGATTCGTCGGGTGCGATGCGCACCGGCTGGGAGCGCCTCGCCGACGGGTGGCACTTCTTCGCCTCCAACGGTGCCCAGATGGGAGGCTGGCTGCGCGACGGGGGAGAGTGGTACTACCTCGACCCCGACACCGGCGTCATGCGAACCGAGCCCCTGGAGCTGAACGGTCACCGCTACGTGTTCGACGCCTCGGGCGCGTGGCGCGGGTACGAGGCCCCGGCCGGCTACCTGCAGCCCACCGACCACATCACGGGCCTCGGGGACGCGACCAATACGCTCACGTGGGGAATGAACGGCACCAAGGTGCGCATCGTCCAGGTCCGACTCGGCCTGTGGCACGCCAACAAGCTCGCCTCCGTCGACGCACCCTTCGTCGCCGCCGTGAAAAACTTCCAACAGCGCGCAGGACTGCCCGTCACCGGCGTCGTCGACAAAACCACCTGGGACGCCATGGACACCGGCTACCCGTGGACCGTCGACCAATACCAGGCCACGCCCCTGCCCCTGACCGCCACGCGCTCCGAGCGCGTCGAGGCGATGATCGGCTACGCGTGGAACCAGACGGGATCGTCCTACACGTGGGGAGGGGCCGGCCCCTACGACCAGGGATTCGACTGCTCCGGCCTGGTCCTCCAGTCCCTCTACGCCGCCGGCCTGGACCCCCAGCCCATCAACGTCATCAAGCACGCATGGCCGTCGTATCGCACGTCACAGGAGCTCTACGCCTACCCGTCCTTCCAGCACGTGCCCCTCGCCCAGCGCCAGCGCGGAGACCTCATCTTCTACACGACGAGCGGGACCGTCACGCACGTTGCCATCTACCTCGGAGACGACTTGATCGTTCATACCGACTGGATGGGGCGTCCCGCCCGCCTGCAGCACATCACCGCCGGATACGGGTGGGATCGCATGACGTCAGATGTCGTGCGGCCGCTGCCCTAAGAGAGACAAAGAGGCGGGCCGGTCGTGGGTTCTCCCGCGACCGACCCGCCTTCGTCACAGTGGCGCTGCTCAGCGCCCCAGCAGGCGGCGCAGGACACGCTTTGGCAGGGAGACCGTCCGACGCAGCGACCGCTGCAGGGCCGAACCCGCCTCGAGCTGCGCACGCAGAGCGTTCACCTCGCCGCGCAGCTCGTGCACCTGCTCGTGCAGGGCCGTCATCGTGTTCAGCATGTTGACGTGCACGAGATTCAACGAGGAATGGAAACCCGAATCCACGCGCCCCAGCTCCTCGCGCATACGGCGGTAGTACTCCGCCGACAGGAGCGCCTGGCCCAAGTGCGGGGACGAGGGATCGTCCGTCGCCAGCATCGCGCGCAGGTAGCGGTCGCGGATATGCAGGTTATCCCACTTATGCAGGTACGCGTCCGTGACGACAGAATTGCCCAGCGAGGCATCCATCGTGTCACGGTGATGCCAATAGGCCAGCGGCTCCCCGTCGACGAAACCCACCGGGGAATCCGCCAGCAGTCGCAGGTTGAAATCCCAGTCAGCCTGCGTCTGCAGCGACCCATCCCAGTGCCCCACGCGGTCGGCGACCTCTCGGCGAATCAGCTGCGAGATCGGTGGCGTGTAGTTCTCCACCATCATGTCCACGAGGGACAGGCCGTAGTTGTCCGTCGACAGGACCTCGCGCTCGATCTCGATACAAGTACCGTCAGCGCGCACGCGCTCGCGGACAATCTCGCAGCGGGTCGCAACGCCGCCCGCTTCCGGATGCTCATCCAGGTAGGCGACCGTCTTCTTCAGGAAGTGCGGGTGCCAGGAGTCGTCATCGTCGTGGACCGCGTAGTAGGTGCAGTGCGAGGCAGCCAGGCCAGACTCGAGCGCCGCCTCGCGACCATGCGACACCTCGTTCGTGACGATCGTGACCTTCGAACGCACGGCGCTCTTCTGTTTCTTGACGATCGAGCGGACCTCGGCCTCGTCGCCGGCGTCATTAACGATGACCACCTCGTAGTCGTCGAAGCTCTGCGAAGCGATCGACGCGAGGGCGCGGGTGAGCATCGCCGGGCGATTGCGCGTGCGCACGACGACGGTGACTGTTGCGCTCATGCGGTTTCTTCCTCTTCATTCGGAGTGGACGAGACGGGCGCCTCCACCTGGCGGTGACGCAGCAGGTAGATGGCGCTCACCAGGGCAAGCATGTATCCCAGCGAGGCGAGGCCCCACAGGACCATCGGGCTCAGCGGCATGTCGGCCCACCACCACTGGATGTCACCATTCAGGTTGGTTGGTGCGATCCACCCGATGTGGGGAATCCACAGGAGCCCACGGACATAGCGGGCGATCGTCGTGTGTATGGCGACAGCGTTGACGACGCTGAGAAATACAACAAAAAGGGTGAACTGGCCCTTGGTCAGGGACGACTTCTGGACAGCTGAGGTCACCCAGATGAGCAGTAATATACCCAGCAGGGGCATTGCGTAGCGCGCGTGGTATGCGCCGAGGTTAGGGAACGCCGTTGGCGTCGCGACGAGGATGGGGATACCCGCCATTGCGCCAAAAACCATGATCGATGCCAGCGCTTTACGCCAACTCATGGCGCGTGCTCCCAGGAAAATAACGAAACCAAGGACGAGTAAGGCCACGATCGTTACGTAGCCCGGCAGGGGCGTATCACGCCAACCCGGCCCGGAGTACAGCCCGATGAAGCCCGCGAAGTACTCGGGCAAGTAGCGGATGTTCGTGAATGCGACGTCGATGCGGTCATGCACAGTGATCGCCACGTCGCTCGATTGTGAGGCACTGGAGGCCTGCCCGCTGCCGAGCATGAGCCACACGCCAATCGCGCTGAGAACGGTGGCGACCCCGATCTCAGCGAGATGATGCCTGCGGGCCTCGAGAATGAGGATGCCCAGAGATGCAACGAACACATAGAAGGAGGCATCGCCACGGCTTTCGTAGCACAGGAGTGCGCACAGGCATGCCACGCCGAGCAAAACCCAGTGTCGCCATCCACGCGCGTTGAGCCCGGCATAGAGGGCTGACCCGTAGCAGAAAACGCCGGTAATTGCCCATGAGGAGGGGTTGTTAGAAGCAATGAAATACATGCCCATCGGAGTCCATGCGACCAGTGCTGCTAACGCGATATTCACCCTGATGTCGCGCTGCGATAAAACGGTGATTGCTCCGATAAGGATGAGGAGGATAGCGACGTTAGCGACGCGCATGTGCCACGCGGATCTCTCGACGTTGTGCCCAGCGAACAAGTGATGGAAGTGGTAGAAGCCGAGAGGATACAGTCCGTCGTCGTAGCGATAGGACGGGTAGTTTGTGTCGTCTGAATACTCTTTGACGCACGCGTGCGAGCGTTCGGGGTGGAAGGCCTCACAGGATGACCGTGATGTGGTCACGGGCGCCATGACGTACTTATTCCCGTCGATCATGGTTGTTTCGCAGGAGGAGTCCACTGGCCGCGGGCACCACGTGGACACGAGGTGGTACTCGTCGTCGGGGGCGGACCCCGGAGGGGATGCGAAGATCCAGCCGGTGGCCACCGCGAGGATGCCGAAGATCAGGAGGACGAAGGCGAGGGGCCGCGCTGCGGTAGAGACGAATCGTCTCCGCGCGGAGGCAAGGTGGTCGGCGAGCGCACGTGCCATGAAACGAGCCAATCTGTCCGGGATAGGTACTTCTTTAATGTACACGAGTCCGGGGGCAGCCTGGCAGTGCGCGCAAGAACAAAAGCTAGAAAACGACGGGCCAGTGCGGCATACAGGTCGTGAGCGTGGCATGGGCGTCCGTGGCCTCGGCGAGGGCCTGGGTGTAGGCGGGGTTCGTCTCGGGCTGTTCGCCGCGCTTCAGTGCCTCCTCGGCGGCCTGCTGATCGGCGAACTCGGGGATGGCGCCGGAGTCGAGGGCTGCGTTGCGCGCGACGTACACCGAGAGGGCGTCAAGGGCCTGCTTGGAGGTTTCGTCCGAGGCTGCCTGGGCGAGACGGTCGGAATAGTCGTTCTTAAGTGCGGCTGCGAAGGCTTCCCATGCGCGGTGGCGCTCGTCCGCGTTGGTTTCCCCCGAGCGCTTGGCTGCCAGCGCCCGGTAGGCCTGGCCGGTCTCGGAGTCGTTCAGGGCTTCGGTGAAAATCGCGTCCATGGCAGCGCATCCGGGCGACGCGGCGCGCAGAGTCGGGCTGGCCGAGCTTGAGGGCTGACCGGGATCTCCGGGTGAAACGGAGACAGCGGGCGTCGACTGTGCGCTCTGGGCGTCCTCCGACAGGGAGCACGAGGCCGTGGCGAGCGCGCAGAGCGCAAGCAACGCAAGGGAGGGGACGAGGCGAGTCACGAGGGATCCGTTTCTGTTGGGGATGCGTCCAATTTATCAGCGTGGAGCGGCTGGTCATGGGACCTCCGCCGTGGCGAATAGTGACGTATCCGACGGGGGAGTGGAGGCCAGTGTCAGGGAAAGCGTGAGAACTACGGCATAATAGGGGCAGGAATTGGGTGAGAAACACCCTCGGACGCCCACGGGCGCGCAAAGGAGAAGACCTTATGAAAATCGTTGTGACCGGCGGTGCTGGCTTCATCGGAGCGAATTTCGTTCACACGCTGCTGGAGGATCATCCGGACGTCGATGTCGTTGTCCTGGATAAGTTCACCTACGCGGGCAACCGCGCATCCCTGACCGACCTGCCCGCCGAGCTCGCTGCCCGCCTGACCGTCGTTGAGGGTGACATTGCTGATGCGGACCTTGTCGATGGTGTCGTCGCCGACGCTGACGCGGTTGTGCACTTTGCCGCCGAGTCGCACAACGACAACTCCCTCCTCGATCCCTCGCCCTTCATTCAGACCAACCTGGTGGGCACCTTCACCCTGCTGGAGGCTGTGCGCCGCCACAAGGTCCGCTTCCACCACATCTCCACGGACGAGGTCTACGGCGACCTTGAGCTGGACGATCCCGCGAAGTTCACGCCCACCACGCCGTACAACCCCTCCTCGCCCTACTCCTCGTCCAAGGCGGGATCGGACCTGCTGGTGCGCGCGTGGGTGCGTTCCTTCGGCGTCGAGGCCACGATCT
>USPB01000110.1 GCA_900556405.1 uncultured Actinomyces sp. | reverse complement strand
TGTCGCGCCGGTCTCCGAGAACCCGCTTGCCGTCAATAATCGCGCTCACCGCGCGTTCGTCTAGTTTGTTTCCTTCGATGACAAGCGAGGAGTAAATCGTCTGGATCCGCACCTCCCGACGCAGTGTCGGGCTGGTCGACAGGGGTGTTTGAGGCGACAGCATACCGACGAGCTCAGCGATCTCCATGCACAGCGCATCAATCACGTCGGTGCGTTCGAACGACGGTTCGTATGCCATGATCACCCCCTATTACCGCCACAATTATACCGCCACTGGCGGTAATCAAGGAGCAGTACCCGCAATCAGCACCACCCGCTAGAGACAACACCATTGCACATTGACACCAGGGAGAACTAGAATACATTGTATTCAGCTCTAGGAGGTCACCATGCCCACCATGACCATGCGCCTTGACGAAACAGACGCCGAAGTCGTGCGCAAGTACGCCGAATTTGAGGGAAAAACAATCTCCAACTTCGTTCGAGATGCCGTCTTCGAGAAGATCGAGGACCAGCAGGACCTTGCCACCCTGCGCGAGGCGATCACTGCAGATGACGGCGTTCGCTACACCCACGAGCAGGTACTCGCGCAGCTGGGCCTGTAAATGTCCTACCACGTCGAGTACAGCGACACAGCCCTCAAGCAACTGAAGAAAATGGACCGATTCGAGGCGCGACTCATTACGTCATGGATCGGCAAAAACCTTGAGGGCTGCTCCGATCCCCGCGTCCACGGCAAAGGCCTAAGCGCCAACCGCTCAGGCGAGTGGCGCTACCGCATCGGCAACTACCGCGCCCTGTGCATCATCGAGGATGACCGCCTTATCATCGAAGTGTTTTCCGTCGGACACCACCGACACATCTACCAGTGATCACGCGGCCAGACCGGCATCATCCAGCATTACCGCCAGATTTATACCGCCACTGGCGGTAATCGCGCGACTCTCAAGGAGAGCTGACCGATAAACGGCAGGAGGCCTCGCAGGAATCGACGAGGCCTGCGCCCAGAGTGCATGAAACGCTCAGTTGGTCCCGTGGAACGCCCAGGCGCGGCCGCGCACGCCGCGCGCGATGTAGCTGGCGCCGGCAAGCGTCAGGGCGAGACCGAGGCCCGTGTAGAAGAAGGCGATGAACCAGTCGGGGAAGACGCCCGCGGCGCGCATTCCGATGCCGAAGGACATCATGAACGCCATCATGAGGTAGCTCTTGCGGTCAAAGAAGCGCACCACGTGATGACGCTCCCCCTCCAGGTCGGCGATGCGCTGAGTATTCTTCTGGACGAGCTTGCTGAACATGGGGTGGAACGCGCAGAAGATGGCGACAGCACCACCCGCGAGCGCCAGGAAAACAATCGCCGCGACTCCGCGCATGTCGATGGCCGCGCGCACGCCGAGGATCGCGACGTTCAGGCCGGCGAGCAGCCAGACGATGCCAGCGACGGCGATCAGGGGCTGCTTCTTGATGCGGAATCGACTCATGTCGTTGTGTCCTTTTCTTCTACGGTGTCGTCACACAAGGCAGCGTCGAGGAGGGCGAACAGCGTCTCGCACTCGCCGCCCTCCATGAGCGAAGCGAAAATACTGCGCAGCACGTAGCGGCACAGCCTCTCAGCGCTCAGTGGGCCGACGAGACGGGAACGAACCACGGCCTCGTCCGCGTCGAGGACGCGCACGAGTCCACGCTCGATGTGGGCAAGCATGGGGGCGCGCACGGCCTCGAGGGCTTCCTGTTCGCCGCTGGGGAGGCGGCGCATCTCGGCGAACCAGTCGACGCTCATGTCGGCGCGCGCGGCGCACAGGGCCTCGCGAAATCGCCGCACGTAGGAGGTGAAGCGCTCGCCGGGGCACAGGGCACACAGCTCGTCGGAAAGGTTCTCCTCAAAGAAGCGCGTGAGCACGGCGGCCGTCAGGTCCGCCTTGGTCGGGAAGTAGCCGTAGACCGAGCCGACCGCGATACCGCACGCGGTGGCGACCTTGCGCACGGAGAGCGCGGAGATGCCGTCGCGCGAGGCGATGGCGTAGGCCTGGGCGACCAGCTTCTCCGGGTCGATCACTTGTTTGGGCACGAAATCCTGCTGTCTTGTTAGCTGCAACAATCTATAATGAACAGTGTTCAGTATAGGCCTGAGCAGGCCCACGTCAACGAAATGAGAGACCTGCCATGAAGTCGCTTCACGCCGCCCATCTGGAAGAACACGTGCCCAGGATCGAGGACAAGGAGGCCTGCGCACGCGGCGAGCGGATCATCGAGGCGGCCTACCGCATCGGCGAACGAGGCGGACTGGCCGCCATTTCGGCGCGTGGCGTCGCCAGGGATGCCGAGGTCTCGGTGGGCTACCTCTACAAGCTCTTCCCCTCGAAGAGCGACATCATGGTCGCCGCCGCGCAACACTATTTCGCGCGCTCACTCTCCCACGAGCTCTGCCGAGTCGAGGCCGGGGAGCCCTACGTGGAGTACTGCCGCAGACTCTGGGGACAGATGCAGGCGTCTTTCGCGGAGTTTCACCACGAATGGCTGCGCGATCGCGAAGACCTCCCCAAGCAGGACCTGGCGGCCGCGCACGGCGCGATGACCTCAGTCCTGACCCACGCGGGCGCCCAGCTTGAGGGAGTCATCGAACAGGATGAGCGCATCGACTGGACATCACTGCCCGAGGGAACCACGGCCTCGTCCATCGCCCAGTTCACGATGCGCGCCATGATGGACTCACTCAAGCGCGGCGAGGGGGACGCCACCCTCCTCCTCGCCCTACTGGAGAAGGGCCTCTACTCCCCCACTGAGGCACGCTGACACGAGCCCCCGAGCCGTGAACAAGGGGATCTTGTTGTTCACGAGTGTTTTTCTAGCATTGATCGTAACGACGAATCTCACCGTGAGGTTCGCACAGACACGATGGGATGGTGCAGCCATGATCGGCGTCGCCTCGACGGCAATCACTCTCGCGCTGGTGTTCTACACGATCGGCGTGTTCGCGGAGCGACGCTCCGGCACGCTCACGGCGAGCCACCTCATCTTCTTCTACCTGGGCCTGGCGTGCGACACGGCGGGCACGGCGGCCATGTCGATGATCGCGCAGGGAGAATCAGCCAGCCCCGCGCACGCGGCGACCGGACTGCTGGCGATCATCCTGATGATCGTTCACGCCGTGTGGGCGACGGTGGTCCTCGTGCGCAAGAATCACGAGGCCATGGCTCGCTTCCACCGCTTCAGCATCGCCGTGTGGACGATCTGGCTGATCCCCTACATCTGCGGCATGCTCATGGGCATCCCCGCGATCAACTTGTCCGCGAACGCCGCCTTCGGCGCAGCCCTCATCGGGGCGGGCGCGATCGGCCTGACCCTCTACCTGCGCGGAGATGCGCGGCGGGCGTAACACGGCGCATTCTGCGTCATCGACGAGGCCGGGGCTGAGCCATGCGCGCAGCCGCACCGAGCGGGCGCCACTCCTGCGCGGACCTGCGGCGCTCATCCCTCCATGTTCGCCGCGGTCACCCCATCGGCCAGAGTTCCACATACGGTGACACAGTGCCCGAAGAACATGTCGTCGTCATCGAAGTAGGCGGAGAATGAGCCGTCGGCGTCCATCGCGATGTTGCGCAGCTCGATCCGGCATGCGAAGCTCTCTTCGGTAATCTCGGGGACCTCCTCGTCGGCTGATTCGCGCCACTCGCACGCGAGTTCGGTGAGCTCACGTGCAGCGCTCGCGCGCATGTCACCGTCCCAGCGATCCTGCTCCGCCAGCATCTCCTTCATCGCCCGCCTGGCGTCAGCCCAGGTGTCCTCATTCGCCGCATCGACCTCAAGCGACAGGCAGATCTGCTCGCCGCGCCACGGGACCTCCCCTTCGAACATGTCGAGATCCTTGTCGAGAGTGAGCTCTCCGAGTACCTCGTCGGTCACCACGACCGGCCTGCGATAGTCGGCCAGCACCTCTTCCAAGGCCGGGCACGGGGGATCCTCTTCGAGGACATCGGCGATCAGGAACTGATTCTGCGAGGAGGCGGTCACGCCCTCGGGGACCTCGTGCGGTATCTTCTTGCGCGCCTTGAGGCGGTACACCGCCTCCCGACGGAAGCGATCGAGGAGTCCTCCGGCATCATGTTCCTCGTCGCTGACGGGATAGACGATCCGGCCATCACCCGCGCGCAGTGCGCCGGTCTGGCAGTCCACATACGCAATGAAGTAGTGCGAGACGTCCCAGAATCCGTTCCTCTTGCCGGCTCCACTGCCGCCGGCGAGCAGGACGAGGATCTCCCGTTCCTCTTCCTCGAAGGTGTGTTCCCATTCAGCCTGCGTCATGTTGTTTTGCGAGCGCATGTATTCGAGCAGATCCACGTGCCATCCTCCTTGATTCGGGGCTTCCGCTTCGTTACGACGAACCCTACTCCGCCACAAGCATCGCGACGACCGGATCGACAAGACACCCCCGGCCTCGTCCCACGATTCAGGGACGAGGCCGGGGACACCGACAGCAAATCAGCCCATCTAAGCCTATATCGAACCCAAACCGTACCCGGTTCGGGCCTATAATAGAGGTGTCGAAAGGAGCGACCATGCCGACGATGACCCGCAACGCCGAGGTGAAGACCCGCACGACCGCACAGATCAAGGCCGATGCCGCAGCCGTCTATGCGCGCTGGGGCATTAGCCTCTCGGACGCAATCAACATCTTCCTCGCGAAGTCGATCGAAGTCGGAGGCCTCCCCTTCGACATGCGCCCCGAGACTCCCACGTTCGATGGACTCGAGCGCTACGCCTATCGCCCCACGATGGACTCAAACGGCGTTGCACAGCTCCCGGGAGACTGGGATGACGGCGACTGAGGGAGCGCCCGCGCCGTGGGAGATCTGGCACGCGCGCTTTAACTTCGACGACCGCGGCTATAAGTTTCGCCCTGTCCTAGTTCTCGCCTGTTCACAGGACGGACTCCTAGCTGCGATGATCACCAGCGCCTCGAACAAGCTCTCGCTCCCACTCGACACTCCCCTAGAGGACTGGCGTGCAGCGGGACTGACGAAAGCTTCCCTCGTGCGGGTGGACCGAATTGCCCTCCTGCCACCAACCTACCTCGGTGCTGCGGGCAGGATCGGCAGGCTATCTCCGCGCGATGCACACCGAGTCAGCCAGGCACTCGCGGCACTCCCCCGATAAACAAATCCCGGCCTCGTCCCACGATGAACCGCCTTCCGTTTCTTGGACATCGAAATTGAAGTCCAGGGAATGGGAGGCTTTTCGTATCTGCGGATCTGGGGTTGAGGTATGATCGTTTGCTTCGGGAGCAGGCGGTTGCATTCTATTATTCGACGAGGTCTATCGACTTTGGTTACTACCAAGATCCCTCATCGAGAGCCTCTCGCAGCTCTTCTTCTGAGTAGCCGAAGGTATAGTCCTCGTCCATGCCGTTACTCATCCAGATTAAAGCTGCATCGTAAACATTTAGACGTTCACTATCATCGACATCTTCATCCTCATCGTCATATGGGCCGCCGCAGCTGGGGCAGTGCCAGCCGCTATAGCTATAACGTTTGTGCATTTCCTCTCCGCATCTTGGACATACATCGGTTTCGTAATATTCCGAAGAAGAGTTTACGTCATTGTTGCCACCAGTAAAGGCGCTCAACATCGCTCCAAATAAGCCCATAGCAGTTCCTTTCAATAAAGCCATACGGGCAAGATCCCATGAGTTTATATTGTGGGTTACATACCTGGCGGTGTCAATGGGTGGTAGCAATGAGTTGGTTGAATGCTTCTGTGGGGTTGCGGTTGCTCTGGGCAGTTGCCCAGCTCGTAGGCGATAACGTCGAGGTAGGGTTGGTGGCTGGCGATGGGGGTTCCTGAGGGCAGGTAGCGGCGGATGAGTTGGTTGGTATTGTCGTTGGTTCCTCTATCCCGTGGGCTGTGGGGGTGAGCGACAAGCACATCCACGCCAGCACCTGGGGTGAGGCGCTGGTGGCGGGCTATTTCTGGGTCTTGGTCCCGTGTCAGTGTTCGCATCCCACCCTCGGGTAGAACATGAATGCGGCGTGTGAGCGCTTCACAGACCTGGTCGGCCCTGCGCCTGAGAGGCAGGGCCACGATGATCAGGTAGCGGGTGGTGCACTCGACGAGAGTCGCGCACGCACTGGCCCCATCTTTTCCGATGATGAGGTCCCCTTCCCAGTTGCCAGGGATCATCCGGTCGGCAATGTCGGGGCGCTTCAATCGATTCATCGCATGCCGACAATGGATGGTTTGCGCCCGCCTGAAGAGCCCGTAAAACCGACACCACACATCCTGAGATACGTACCTAACAGAGCAGCACCAGTTCGCTTATTTCCATCCAGGAAGGGATGCCCCGAAATGATCCCAACAGCGTACCGACACGCCTTCTCAACTGCACTCGGGTAGAGCTCCTCGCCCCCAAAAGTCTGGAAGGGCTGGGCGAGAGCCGAGGCCAGCATCCCCTCGTCACGCACGCCATCAAGACCACCGAAGCGAGCAATCGCAGCCGAATGGATGGCGCACACATCGTCCCGAGAAAACGCGACAGTGTTCACTTCGCGAGCTCTTCAAACACGTCCGCGTAGGCATCCATGAAGTCAACAGGCTCTTCAGAGTTGAGTGTGGGTGGAGGCGTCTAGGCCTCCTGCGATGAGGAGCATTCGGAGTCTGTAGTTGGTGGGGTTGCGGTAGCCTCTGGCGGTGCGTCTGCCCAGTTCGATGATTCCGTTGATGGCTTCGGTGGGGCCGTTGCTGGCTCCGCCGGTGT
>USPB01000109.1 GCA_900556405.1 uncultured Actinomyces sp. | reverse complement strand
ATGAGGAATTCAACCGCATGACCCACCGTCAGCGCGTCACCGACGCACTCAACCACACCGTTGAGCGCTGGGGGGACGCACTTGAGCGGCTCGGCCAGTAACACCATGCCGTGCGAGTTTCTCTCGCTTGAGGACCTGCTGGACATCGTATCCGCGCTGAAAATCGGTCCTGTCCGGGATCTCGGCCTCCTCAATGCGGCAGCACTGCGCCCCCAAACAACGTTGATGGGCCAGGATGCCTACCCGTCCACCGCCGCCAAGGCCGCAGCCCTCCTCGAATCACTCACAAAAAATCACGCGCTGATCGACGGAAACAAGCGCCTTGGATGGGCCGCATGTTCCGTTTTCCTATCACTCAATGCGCTGGAGATCCATGAAGACGTGTCCAACGATGACGTCTACGAGCTTGTCATCGCCATCGCTTCCTCTCAGATGACGATGGAGCAAGTCTGCGCCACGCTCTCGGAATGGACGGCTATGCGCCCATGAAGCGCGAGTTGCGCGCCATGAACGGCAGCAGACGCACGCCCGCGTAGGCACCCAGTGTGTTCATGATGACATCGTCGATGTCGACGACCCGGTAGGTGCAGGGCACGACGCCGAACAGGCCCGTGTACTGGGTCAGCTCGATGAGGCAGGAGAGGACGCAGCCGATCGCCACCCACGCGAGGACGCGGCGATGCGGGATTGAGCGCACCAGGCGAGACCCATCGGCGGGGGCACTGCGCATGCGCCGGATGCGCCAGCTGGTTTCCGCCAGCGCGCCGAAGGGCACGAACAGAGCGATGTTGAGCAGGATCGACAGGCCATACAGGGTCCCGCGCAGGTTCTCACCCTCACGGAACTGGTCGACGACCGCCACGAAAGACCCGAAGGGCATGTAGTTATCCCAGTGGATGATCGCGGCGCACGCGGCCACCGGGTCGGAGGGCAGCGGCAGCAGCGTAAAAATCAGCAGGCCGACGACATAGAGGAACCAGGCGAGCGGAAGGGCGCGCGGGAGCCTCCACATCGACGAGGCAGGGGCCGCGATCACTGGGATTTCCGCGGTCATCGGGGTGTCGGGGTTCTCCTCGCGCGGCAGGAGGGCACCCGTGCGCTTGGAGCGCCGATAGATGAGCGGGAGCGCCTGCACGACGGTCAGATGTGCGCGATGCTCCTGCCCAGGGGCCTGATTGTCCTCCGAGGAAGCGCGGCCGCCCGAGGAGGGACGACCGGAATTCCTGCGCCTGCCGAGCAGCCACCACAGCGCACACGTGATCGCGCAGACCGCAGCGTAAAGTCCCAGGTCAAGCGCCCAGTTGATTGCCGTGTACATGTCACCCCTCCCTCTGAGGGGAACATTACCGGCGTTATCGGGCAATGTTCCGGACGTGCGCCCAGTTCCACACAAGATGGACACATTGTGAGAAAACGGCTGGGAATCCACTGGAAATTGTTGGTCAGAATTGCGCGCTGCACCCGCGAAGCACGCAGAACTTCCCCCTCTCTCCTCACTCCGAACAGATTGACAGCTGCTCAGCCATCGCATCCTGCTCGGCACGGGTCACGCTCAGCCCGTAGGCGCTCTTGACGGCGATCTGCCGCTTCACGTAGTCGCAGCGGAAGGCCCTATTCGGCGGCAGCCACTGGTCCGCAGAGGACGCCGACTTGTCCTCGTTGGCCTGTCCATCCACCGCGAGCAGGTTCTGCGGATCGTTGGCGAACTCCTGCCTGCGCTGCGCGTCCCACCGCCACGCGCCCGAGCGCCACGCGTCCGCCAGCGCGACGACATGGTCGATCTGCACGAGGGACGAGGTCTTCTCTCCCTTCTGGAACTCGATCGTGACCCCCGTGTAGGGCTCGGCGAGCGTGCCGGACAGGACCACACAGTCGTGCGTGCCCGGCTTAAAGGTGGGGCGCGCCAGGTCACGGGCAAGAATGTCGTTGCGAGTGTCGCAGCCGTTGTGGTTCGTGTCCGCCCAGCTCTGCCCATAGGCGCTGCGGTCATAGGCGGGAGCGTCGGGGTCGTTGACCGACTCACGAACCGTCAGCTCACGCAGCTGCCGAGCCGCCTCGCTATCCGGCAGAGAAGACAGCGCCTGCCCGCTGCGCAGCGGCGGCCACCCCAGGCGCGAGCGCAGACCCAGCAGGTCCCACCCCACGCCGGGCGCGAAGGCCCACACGAGGGCAGCGAGGATCACCAGCAGGACAATCCTGTCCCCCAGGCTCCTGCGTCGCTTGCGCGCCACGTCTCCTCCTTCCATCACACCGCCCACACGGTGAGGGCACCCCGACACGGTGTTCGGGGTGCCCTCATGATGCACCCACCCGCCGGCATCTGCGTCCCGGCGGGCGAGGCCTGTGGATAACTAGGCCTTGGTGCGCGCGCCCAGCAGCTGACGCACGAAGTAGACGGCCACGATGATGAGCGTCAGGGCCCCCATGGAGACCAGCTGAGCCCGGCCCTCGTCACTCATGAGCATGAGGACGCCGATACCGCCCAGGCCCGCGAGGACCAGCCACGGCAGCCACGGCCACCCAGGCATGCGAATCACCAGCGAGCCCGAGCGCTCCAGCGACGGATGCAGGCGCATCAGCGAAATGATGATGAACGTCCACACGATCAACAGAACCATGCCGATCGCATTGATGAGGATCGTCAGGATCGAACCGGGCAGGTACCAGTTGCCCAGGACCGCCAGCAGCGCCAGAACCACGACGAGGCCGACCGCGCGCTTCGGGGTCCGCCCGGCCTCGATGTCGCCCTCGATCTCGGAGGCCAGGACGGCCTCGTCGTCCTCGAGGGCGGCCTCGACGACCGAGTGCGCGCGAGCCTTGTTGGAGGCAGAAGCACCCAGCAGCCAGCGCGGCCCCATATCTCGCGCTGACAGCGAATAGGCCATGCGCGAGGAGGCGTAGATATTCGCGGAAAACGCGGAGATCAGCGCCATGAAAATAATGACGTTCATGAGCGTGCCGACCGCGGGGACGCCAGCCATCTCGAGCACAGCGGCGAAGGCGTTCGTCTTCATGGCCTCGCTGTCCCACGGCAGCAGCGCGATCAGCAGGACGACGGAGCCGACGTAGAACACGAGGATGCGGGTAACGACCGAGCGGATCGCGCTGCTCATCGCGGCGCGGGGGTCCTCGGCCTCGGCCGCTGCGATCGTCACGATCTCCAGGCCGCCGAAAGACGTGATGACGGCCAAGAGCGCGACCGCGATGCCCGACAGGCCATTGGGCATAAACCCGTTGTGCCCCGACATGTTCTGCCACACTCCCTCGTGGCCGGGCAGGGGGCCGACAATCGCCGTACGCGCAACCAGGTACACGCCCACACACAGGAAGGCGATAATCGCGACGATCTTCACCATCGACAGCCAGGCCTCGATCTCGCCATACTGACCGGCGGACAGCAGGTTAATGCCGCCAATAACGACGACAATAACGAGGGCCACCACCCACTGCGGGACATCCGGGAACCAGCCGACGAAGAACGTCGCCGCACCCGTCACCTCCAGGCCCGACACCATGATGAGCATGACCCAATACAGCCACCCGATCGTGAAGCCTGCCCAGCGGCCGATCCCAGCCTCGGCGTACGACGAGAAGGAACCCGTCGTCGGCAGGGACGAGGCCGGCTCCGCGAGGGCCAGCATGACCGACACGACGATAAACGCGGCCACCGTATAGGACACGATGACGGCAGGTCCGGCCTGGTGGATCGCCGAACCCGTGCCCAGGAAGAAGCCCGCGCCAATGGCGAGGCCCAGGGCCATCATGGACAGGTGCCACGTCTTGAAACGCTTACGCCCGGAGGCGGCCCCCGGCTCAGCGGGAGTAGAAGAAAGGGGTGTTGATTGGGGAGTCACACCGCCATACTAACGCCTGCCCCGACGCAGAGCTTTCAACTGAGAGTATGTGAGAGTGATGGTCCACTCGCGGGTCTGCGGGAGCCTCCAGCGGCGCCAGTGCGCCATCCCCGTAAAGACGAGGCCCACGATAATCGAGGCACCCATGCCGAGGACCGGCTGGCCCATGTACCAGAAGAGAACCGTCACCAGCGAGCACGCGAACGCCGGGGTCGCGTAGAGGTTGTTGCCGCCGAAGACGCGCGGGACCAGGCCGGCGGAAATGTCGCGGACCATGCCGCCGCCGATCGCCGTCATGATGCCCAGGAGGATCGCCGGCATGATCGCGAACCCCGCGTCGAGGGTCTTGATCGCACCGGTCGCGCTCCAACAGCCCAGCACCATGCCATCGGCAATGACCAGGAGGACCGACCACACGCGCGAATCCATGCGGAAAGCCATCGCCACGAGGGCACCGATGATCGCGAACCACAGGTAGTAGGGGTCCGTGATGGCCACGGGCGCGCCCGTGCGCGTGGTCAGGAGCAGGTCGCGGATCATGCCGCCCGCGAGCGCCGTCATGATCGCGAGAATGCAGAAGCCGACGGCATCGAAGTTGCGCTCTCGGGCGACCTTGCCGCCGAGGATGCCATTGAGGAGCACGCCCATGAGGTCAATGGCTCGGAAGACCTCGGGCAGGGAGTTATTCAGCGCGTCGAGCAGGTGCATGGCGATCCGGAGGAGTCGATGAGTGTCGTTGTTCATATGCTACAGGGTTTGTCGTTCTGTCAGCGAGAGCCCCGGCCATCCCGTCTCACGCTGCCACCGGGTGCGACAATGTCCCCATGACTGCACTCTTCGCCGGGCTCACGACCCTGGACGTCCTGCATCGCCTCGACCACGTGCCGGATCCGCTTCTCAAGGTCACGTCGACGGATTTCACGATGGCCGCCGGTGGTCCCGCGACGAACGCAGCGGTCACGTACGCGGCCCTGAGCGCCGCCTCGCGTGCTCTTTCCGCTTCCAGCGACGAGGCCGGGGCCACCTCTTGCACTGTGGTTCCCTCCGCGGAGGCGCCCACGCTGTTGACAGCCCTCGGCGAGGGCCCAGTGTCAGCCTTCCTCGCCGCCGACCTGGCGGCCGCAGGCGTGCGCGTGCTGGACGCGACGGCGCTCACCGCTTCGTCTTCCGGCGCGGGCGAGCACCCGGCCAGGCCCGGTCAGCGTCAAGCGGCCCCGGCCTCGTCCCCCGCGGGGCGAGAGCCCGCCGTGTCCTCGATCATCGAGCACCCGAGCGGACGCATGGTGGCGTCCACGAACGCGCGGCTTGACGCGGATGCGGGGCGCATCGCGGCCGAGCTGCCCGAGCGCGTCGGCGCGGTCCTCATCGACGGACACAACCCGGCGCTTGCGCACGCGGCCCTGACACTGGGCGTTCCCAAGATCGACGGGGATGACCCGTTCGCCCCGCTCGAGGCGCTCCCGCCGCACCCGCGCATCCTGGACGGCGGCTCGTGGAAGGAGTGGCTCACGCCCCTGCTGGGCTTCGTCGACATTGCGGTCGTGTCGGAGGATTTCGCGCCGCCTCTCATGGCGCACCCTGATGGGGCGCAGGTCGCCGAGTTCCTGCGGGGCTTCGGCATCACGCGCACGGTGCGCACGCGCGGGGATCGCTCCGTGCAGTACTGGTGGGATGGCGCAACCGGAGAGGTTCCCGTTGACGCTGTTCCGGACGCGTCCACGCTGGGCGCGGGCGATGCCTTCCACGGCGCTTTCACATGGGCGATCGAGCGAGGCGGGGACGCAGATCCGGAGCGCCTCATCCGCTTCGCGTCGGCTGTGGCCGCAGTGTCGGTGTCCTCCTTCGGCACCAGGCAGTGGCTGGCATCCCCTTCTCTCGTGGAGCTGGTGCGCGGCTGGTAGGTTGCGGGGGTGCCGGGCACCCCAGGCAAGCCCACCCGGTACAAAACTCTCCCGGCACGCCACAAAACGCACATTTCGGCCCACTTTCCGGGTGCTGGGCGAATTTTGTCACGCTCGGGCTGCAAACAGACCACGCAGGGAGACCTTTGTACCGCATTCGGGGCCTGTGCCGGGACAAAGCTCTCCCAGCTCGCACCCCCGGCGGGCCCACCCGGTACAAAACTCTCCCAGCACGTACCCCCGGCGGGCGATACCGGTACAAAACTCTCCCCGCACGCCCCAAAGCGCCGATTTCGGCCCACTTTCCGCACGCAGGGAGAGTTTTATACCGCTTCCACCACCAACAAGCCGAGCAGGGAGAAGAAAGTCACGCGCCAACACCCCGCCTCACCCCAACAACACACACCTCCCCCAATTCCGCACGTAATTCGATTGCATGAAATTTCAACAACACCTAGAAACGTTGCAATTCCAACGAACACAATTCAAATCCTGAAATAGTCGTGGGGGAATTACGTGCGGAATTCATCAACGGCGATCAGCACACACCTACCAGCGGTATACCAGGCAGCGGGACGGCAGCTAGCGGCTCACAGGCACCCAGCGGCTCGCCCACCTGAGCGCGACATCCGTCAGCGCGGGCAGGTGCGATGCACCGGAGGTGGCCAGGGCGCGGCCCACGGCCTCGTCGACGACGGGAACCCCATCGACCGGCGTGTACTCACCTGCGATGCCGTCGGGCAAGGCGGTCATCTCGACGTGGGAGCCGTCGGGCAGCAGGTGGAAGACTTCGCGCGTGCGGTCGAGCAGGCCAGTCTCCTCATCGAAGGAGTCGTGCGTGATGAGCACCGGAGCAGTGATGCCACGCAGCGCTTTCTCGCCGGAGACCATGGACATGTCGGCCAGGGTGCGCTTGGAGATGGTGAACTGTTGACGCACTGACGCCGAGTCGTCGGGGACGGTGGTGGCGCCGTGGTGCTCGAGGTCGGAGAGCTGCACGTCGGAGAACACGAGGTTCCAGTCGTAGG
>USPB01000108.1 GCA_900556405.1 uncultured Actinomyces sp. | reverse complement strand
GGGCCGCGGCGGTGGGCTCGTTGACGATGCGCTCGACCTTGAGGCCGGCGATCTGTCCGGCGTCCTTGGTGGCCTGACGCTGCGCGTCGTTGAAGTAGGCGGGAACCGTAATGACAGCCTCGGTGACGGGCTCACCCAGGTAGGCCTCGGCGTCCCTCTTCAGCTTCTGGAGGATACGCGCGGAGATTTCCTGAGCGGTGTACTTCTTGCCGTCGATCTCCGTGGTCCAGTCGGTGCCCATGTGGCGCTTGACGGAGGAGATGGTGCGGTCAACGTTGGTGACCGCCTGGCGCTTGGCGATCTCGCCGACCAGGACCTCACCGGTCTTGGAGAAGGCGACGACCGAGGGGGTCGTACGGGCGCCTTCAGCGTTGGGGATGATGGTGGGCTCGCCGCCTTCGAGGACGGCAATAGCGGAGTTGGTGGTACCGAGGTCGATGCCGACTGCACGTGCCATGGTTGTTGTCCTTTCGTTCGCTAGGCCGTCTCCGTTTCCGGAGCGGCTCGCGTTGGTCTGTTGTACTGGTCTGCTGTGGGCGCCGGGAGGATCCCGACGCATCCTTGAGTCTGATGTACTCAACTTTAGGAGCCGGGTTTTTATTCCGCAACCCGTAGCTCTCAAACTTGAGTCTGATGTACTCAACTTCTCTGGGCCGACTTTTATTCCATCGCCAGACCCCGAAAGTTTGAGTCACTCAAAACCTGAGTCTGATGTACTCAACTTTGCTGGCTTGATTTTTATTCCACTCCACCTGGCTAGACGAAACGCGGCCTAGCGATACCGAAAGTTCCACAGTGTCAAGTATGCGTAAGCGAAGCGAAAGCCGGTCGTAAGTTTTTACAAAATCCGAAAGTGGCGTGCTACACCCCTCCTCTGGCAAACTAGTAACGCTCTCAACGATCGAGAGTCCCGTCAATCAATGGAGACTTGATGCGCATCACGAACCGACTGGCTGGCAGCCTCCTCGCCGGCCTACTGACACTAGGAATGGCAGGTCCCGCTTTGGCCGACACGCCAGCAGCCGACGGCGCCCAGTCGGGCACCACCGCCCCCCAGACCACCTACGACGCACGCTACGCGATCCCCGCAGCCGTGCCCGCCTCCAGCGAGGCGAAGGTCGCGCAGTGGCAGGACATGAAGTACGCCATGTTCATCCACTGGGGTGTCTACTCCTCCTACGCAGGCTGGTACAAGGGCCAGAAGCAGGAAGTCGGCTACCCCGAGCAGATCAAGGCATGGGGCCACCAGCAGACCTGGGATCAGCGAATCCCGCTGCAGGGCATCCCCCGCGAGGAGTACCTGGCCACCGCCCAGACTTTCGAGGCCCCCAACTTCGACGCGACCGCGTGGTGCCAGCAGGCCAAGGACAGCGGCATGAAGATGCTGCTCATCACCTCCAAGCACCACGACGGCTTCGCCATGTGGGACACGGCCACGACCGACTACAACTTCACGAAGCAGTCCCCCTCCCACCGCGACCCAATCCTCGAGCTCTCGCAGGCCTGCCAGAAGGTGGGCATCAAGTTCGGCCTCTACTTCTCCAACATCGACTGGGAGAAGCAGCCCGAGGACCCCTGGACGAACGCCAACACCCTGGACGAAAAGGGCTACATGGACTACATCCATGCCCAGCTCAAGGAACTCCTCGGCGGCAAGTACGGCGAGATCACCGAGCTCTGGTACGACATGGGTAAGCCCAACAAAGAGCAGTCCGACCAGCTGCGTACATGGGCGCACGAGCTCCAGCCGAACATCATGATCAACTCGCGCGTGGGTAACGACCGCGCGGACTTCGAGGTCGGCTGGGACAACGAGATGCAGTCCGAGCAGACCCAGGGCCCCTGGGAATCGGCCGTCTCGATCTTCCACAAGACCTGGGGCTACGCCAACTGGGATGACGCCGCTGCCACCTACAAGGACACCGGCTACCCGGACTACACCGACGAAGAATGGGACCACATCCAGCAGGTCGACAACACGACGGCCCTGCGTAAGGCCCCCGGCGGCGCCCACATCAAGACCACCGAGATCGTGGGCAACATGTTCTCGACCGTGGCCCTGGGCGGCCAGTTCCTCTTCAACGTCGGCCCGAAGTTCGACGGCTCCTACGACCCGTGGGACGCCTCGGTCCTGAAGGGCGTCGGCGACTGGAACCGCGCACACCCCGGCGTTCTGGGCAATTCGCGCCCGACCCACTATCCCATCGAATCCTGGGGTAAGACCATGGTCGATGACTCCCACATCTACCTGGGCATCGAGAAGTGGCCGGCCGACGGCACGGTGACGCTGCGCGGCGCCGGCGCCAACGACATCGCCTCGGTGAAGCTCGACGGCTCCGACGCGCCCCTGACCTACAAGGTCGAGGGCAACGACCTCGTCATCACCCTGCCCGCACAGCCCGACGAGATCCTCCCCGTCGTCACGGTCACCACGAACGGCACGCCCAACTACGTGCCCACCGGCCTGACCACCATCGGCGAGCAGGCGACCACGATTCCCGCCACCAGCCTCGAAAAGTTCAAGGCGCCCACCCCCAAGACCGGCGAGACCAGCTTCACGGCGTCCATCACCTCCGGCGACAAGGTCGCCTCGGGCGTGACCGTCTCCTTCGACACCGAAGGCTTCACGGACTCCTACGCGAAGTACAAGGTCACCGTCGCGGGCCAGACCATCAAGAACCTGACCGTCGCTGACCTGAAGGCGGGCGTCGGGCCCTTCACGATCGGCCCGAACCAGACCGCTCGCGCCACCCTCGAGTACGACAACCCGGCGTACGTTCTGAAGGGCTTCGGCAAGGACACGACCGTCAAGTCGGTCACCGTCAAGGCTGAGAAGTTCTCGACCCCCGCGCTCTCCGTCGAGCCGTCGACCGTCGAGGCCGGCAAGACCGCCACCGTGAAGGGCACGGGCTTCGCGCCCGAGTCGACCGTGACTCTCACGCTGCACTCTGAACCCGTCGAGGTCGGCACGGCCACCACGGACGCCAGCGGCGACTTCACCGCCGAGGTGACGGTCCCCGCCGCCACCGAGGCCGGCGACCACACGGTCGTCGCCGAGTCCGCCTCGCCGGTGGTCTCCGCGACCGCGCCGCTGACGGTCACCGCGCCCACCGCGCCGGCCACGGACCCGAGCGCCGCTCCGAGCGCCCAGCCCTCCGCGGCTCCGGCGCCCGCCCCCGAGCAGGGCGGCAAGGGCGGCCTGGCACGCACCGGCACCAACGCGCTGCTCGCTGCGGCAGCCGCACTGATCGCCGCGGGAGCGGGAACGGCATTCATCCGCCGCTCGCGCGCTGCCAAGGCCTAATCACCGCGTGGGCATAACCACCACAGGTGGGGGCGGGGCGTACCTGACGGTACGCCCCGCCCCCACTTACACTGGAGCAATGCGCTGCGACCACTTCGACGCCGGAACCTGCCAGTCCTGCACCCTCCTCCCCCAGCCCTACGAGCGTCAGCTCGCGGGAAAGGCCGAGGCCGTCGCAGCCACCCTCTCCCCCATCCCGGGAGCGGGCGACATCGACTGGCTGGCCCCGGCCTCGTCCCCAGAGGAGGGATTTCGCACGAGCGCGAAGCTCGTCGTCGGAGGAACGCGTCGGCGCCCCACCCTCGGCATCCTCGGGCCCGACCGCCGCGGCGTCGACCTGCCCGGCTGCCCCATCCAGCACCCCGCCATCAACCGCGCGACCCCCGGCCTCAAGCGCTTCATCCGCTCCCTCAATCTGACGCCCTACGACGTTCCCACCAAACGCGGGGAACTCAAGAACATCCTCATCACCGTGGGCGAGGGCGAGCGGCTCATGATCCGTTTCGTCCTGCGCACGCGCGATCGTGTCTCCGACATCCGCTCGGCGCTGCCGCTGCTGCGCGACCTCGTGCCGGCCGCCCACGTCGTCACCGCGAACATCCACCCCACGCACGAGGCCATCGTCGAAGGACCCGACGAGATCATCCTGACGCGCGCCCGCACGCTGCCGCTGTCCGTCGAAGGCCTGGAGCTGGGGCCACGTTCTTTCGCGCAGACCAACGCGCACGTCGCCTCCGCCCTCTACGAGCAGGCCGCGCTGTGGGCCTCGCGCCCCTTCGCCGACGGGTGCCTTCCCGAGAGCCTGTGGGACCTGTACTGCGGCGTCGGCGGCTTCGCCCTCGCTGCCGCGCGCGCCGGATTCCCGCGCGTCACCGGCGTTGAGGTGTCTTCCGGGGCTATCTCCTCGGCCATCAGCGCGGCACGCCACGCGGGCCTGTCGCGCTCGGCTGCATCCTTTATCGCAGATGACGCGACCGCGTGGGCACGAGCCCAGTCGCCCGAGGACGTACCCGACGTCATCGTCGTCAACCCGCCGCGCCGAGGCATCGGCGCCGACCTGGCCGCGTACCTGAACGAGTGCGACGCGCCCCGCGTCATCTACTCCTCCTGCAACCCCGCGTCGCTCGCCGCAGACCTGGCGGCCATGCCCACGCTGCGCCCCATCGAAGGCCGCCTCTTCGACATGTTCCCCCACACGACCCACGCCGAAGTCGCCCTCCTCCTCGAGCGCGCGTAGGCCGGGCACCGCCCAGGCCTCGTACTCAACCAGATGCGGTGCCAGCACAGACGAAGGCGCCCCCTCGCACACAACCACAGTCGCCCTCATCTATCGCTCATCACCGGCGGTCACACATCCCGTATATCAGCCAATCACGCTGGTTCACTGCCCCGTACCGTTACAATTGGACCTAACGTTAGGAGAAACATGACCGTCGAACTCATCACCGCCGCCACGCCCGAAATCCACGAGGCCATGGGGCGCCTGATCCCCCAGCTCTCCCGCTCCGCCGCCCCCATGAGCGAGGCCGACGTTGAGCGCTTCCTCGCCCAGTCCGGCGTGCACCTCTTCGTCTTCCGCCCCGACACCGCTGACGCGGAAGGCAACCACCCGATCCTCGGCATGCTGTCGCTGGCCACCTTCGAGATCCCCACTGGCGTGCGCGCATGGGTCGAGGACGTCGTCGTCGACGAGGGCGCCCGCGGTCAGGGAGCCGGCCAGTCCCTCGTCGTCGCCGCCATTGAGCACGCCCAGAAGATCGGCGCCCGCACCGTCGACCTGACGTCGCGCCCCTCGCGCGAGGCCGCGAACCGCCTGTACCAGCGAGCCGGCTTCCAGCTGCGCGAAACCAACGTGTACCGAGTGACGCTCGAGAAGAAGTGAGCACGCGACGCTTGCACTGCTAGGTTCCGTTGGGACGCTCGCGTTGCGTGCTGATGCCTGCTGATGCTTGCGTTGCCGCCCGCCCACGCACGATGCGTGGGCGGGCGGTTTGCGTGGAGCGATGAACGCACAACGAACGGATCCGGGATGCGGTTTCCACTGGCCGGTTGGGCATGAACACCGGGCACACGTGTAGCGGCAGCGCATGACAGCGGCGTCGATGGGCGGGGCGCCGATGGACATGAGAAAGGCCCTGTGCAAGCCACATCTGGCTCTCAGCGAGACAAAACTCGCCCAGCCGCCCAGCTCGGCGGCCCACCCGGTACAAAACTCGCCCAGCCGCCCGGCTCGGCGGCCCACCCGGTACAAAACTCTCCCGGCACGCCCCAAAACGCTGATTTCGGCCCACTTTTCGCGCGCAGGGAGAACTTTTTACCGCTTTCGCCACCAACAACCCGAGCAGGGAGAAAATAGTCACGCACCAACACCCCACCTCAGCCCAGCAACGTGCCCTCTCTAAATTTCGCATGCAATTCGATTGCATGAACTTTCAACAAAGCCCAGAAACGTTGCAATTCCAACGATATGAATTCAAAGTTTGAAATAGCCAAAAGGGAATTACGTGCGAAATTGCCGAGGCAGGATTGGAGGGCAGCGACAGGGCCAGGGCGGGCTCCAAGACGACGCACCGAGCCACACATCAGCGACACAGCGCCGCCGGTGTGGAGGGCGTCGGCGTGCCCGAAGGGCCTGGCCGCGGTGCCAGCGGGCGGCAGCAGGGCCAAGACTGAACAAAAGTCGCACATAATTTCCTGCGGTCACTTTTGGAGACCGTCCACAAACGTTGCAATTGCAACGACACCAATTCAGGATTTGAAGTAGCTGCAAGGGAATTACGTGCGAAATTGCTAGGCGGTGAGCGATGAGCGCGCTAGCGACACACAGACAACAAGCCCTGCCCGATTGGAGGCCGCCGCGGAGCCTGGCCAGGCTTCAAGACACGGGCCTGACCGCGGTGCCGGTGGGCGGCAGGGCCAGGACGGACAACGAGTCGACGCGCCGAGCGAAGCACGCGGCGCGGACGGCTCGCGGGCGGGCCGCCGCCCACCGGCACACACAGCGGCCGGGCCCTCCGGCGCCCGGAACACCAGCGGCGCCCAGCACACCAGCGGCGCCCAGAACACCCGTGGGGCCACACACGCCGCCGGAACACTAGCGGCGCAACACGCCACGTAGGCATAACAAAGCCGCCCGGCCCCACAGGGGCCGGGCGGCTCAGCAAGTATCAGAGGCTCACCGCAGGACCACGACGATGTCGGGGTCTCCGAGGCCGCTCTCCTGGCGAACGTTGGAAATACCGAGCTTGGCGGCAACGTCCTTCGCGGTCCCCTCCATGCGGGGATCCTCGTAGAAGACGGTGGAGGTCTGCGTGGCCCAGCCGTCAGCGTTCGCGGCGGAGGTGCCCGCGTAGCCGGCCTGGTTCAGGATCTGAGCCTGCTGGCCGGCGAATCCCTGGGTGCCGGTGCCGTTGAGCACCTGGATAACAGCTCCGTGATCGGGCTCGGAAGAGGCAGACGGGGAGGAGGAGCTGGCGGAAGGCGTGGGCTCAGCGGAAGCGGTGGCCTCGGCTGTGGGCGACGCTGAGGGAGCGGCGGCGCTCGGAGCGCTCGCAGCCGGGCTGGGCGCGTTGCTGACAGTGGCCTGCTGGCGCGACAGGGCGGTCGCCGCTGCCCATCCGAGGGCAGGAACGATCACGAGGATGGCCAGGAACGGCC
>USPB01000107.1 GCA_900556405.1 uncultured Actinomyces sp. | reverse complement strand
ACGCCGCGCGCAACGAGCAGTCCATGAACGAGACCCGCATCCAGGCCCTCCAGGAGATGCTCGAGCACGCCGAGGTCGGCGAGACCCCCGCCGACGACGGCATCGTCGAGCCCGGCATGGTCGTCACCGCCCTGGTTGCCGGCCGCGAGCAGAAGTTCCTGCTCGGTTCGCGCGACGCCGGCGGCGACCTGGGCATCCAGGTCTTCTCCGCCCAGGCTCCCCTGGGCGCCGCTGTCATCGGTCACAAGGCCGGCGACAAGCTCTCCTTCGAGGCCCCCACGGGCCGTATGATCGACGTCGAGATCATTGAGGCCGTGCCCTTCGAAGGCTGAGCAGACACACGCAGGCCGACGCGGCCTCGCCCCGAATCAACACGAAGCGGGTCCCACCAATAGGTGGGACCCGCTTCTATCGTCAACACGCGCGCGAGTCTCAGGCCTCCACGTGGGGCGTCGGAGGCTCGCCAGGCTTCTCATTCTCGGTGGCCGCGGGCGCTTCCGCGGAATCTCCCTTCTCAGCCTCCGCGTGGACCTCGACGTGAGCATCCAGCGACGCCACGACCTCGTCCTCACCAGCCTCCTCGCGGGCCACGTACGGGCGCGTATCGGGCTTACCCGCGTAAGATGCCGCGATCTCTTCCTCAAGGGCACCAGGAGGGCCACCCGGGCGGTCCTCAGCCGTCGCCAGCTCAGGCATCGGATCGTAGCCGTGCAGGTACATAACGGTCGCGTTGATAAAGGCCGCGATCGGCACTGAGAAGATCGCGCCCGCGATACCGGCAATCGCTGATCCCGCGGTGATAACCAGCATGACGGCCACGGGGTGCAGGGACACCGCGTTCGACATCATGAAGGGCTGCAGGATGTTGGACTCAATCTGCTGGACGACCAGGATGATTACCAACATGATGATCGCCTTCGTCAGGCCGCCATTGACCGCCGCCACCAGCACAGCGATCACGCCCGACGTCAGCGCACCCAGGATCGGCACGAAGGCGGCAAAGAACGTGATGACGCCAATCGGGATGGCCAGAGGTACGCCCAGGAAGAACGCGCCCAGGGCGATGCCGATCGCGTCGATGGCCGCCACCTGAATCTGCGTACGCACGTACGAGCCGAAGGTCGCCCATCCGCGGATCGCGCTCTCGTGGACGGGGACGCGGGCGGGGGCTGGCAGCAGGCGCACGCACCACAGCCAAATCGAGCGCCCCTCCTTCAGGAAGAAGAACAGGCAGAACAGCATCGTCAGGCCGGACGTGGCCAGCGTACCCACCGACGAGGTGATGTTCAGGGCACCAGTCGCCAGCGTTTCCTTGTTCGTGTTGAGCCAGTTGACCAACTCGGTTCGCAGCTGTTCAGCCGCGGACGTCAGGACGGTCGTATCAATCTTGAGGGGGCCGTTCTGCAGGAACTCGTTGTGCAGGATCGCATCGAGCAGGGCGCGGAAACCATCCGCGGCCTGCGTCGCCAACTGCGGGACCTGCTGAATGAGTTCGGCGGCCGCCTGGCTCAGCGCACCGGCGACGGCCGCGAAGAAGACGAGGAGGCCGACGGTCGCAGCCAGCGACGCTGGGAGGTGCAGACGGCGCCGCATCCAGGACACCAGGGGTTCCAGAAGCACGGCCACCGTCAGCGCAATCGCGACCGGCATGATGACGATCGTCAGGCGCGCGATACCCCACAGGACGGCCATCACCAGGCCGACAACGACCAGGGTGCGCCACGAGAACGCGGCGGCCACGCGCAGGGTCCGCGGGACGGCGAGGGTCACGTCGCGTTCATCCTCGTGTTCCTCGCGCACGGACACCATGACGGGGGCGGGCGCCGGTCCGTCAGCGTGCTTTGCGGGCAGCGCGGCGGAAAGCCTGCCCATGAGGTCGGATAGTTTCCAGCGCGGCTGTTCCTGAGTAGCGGCCACGGTCCCTCCTTTTCGTTCACCCACAAGCGTACCCGCCCGCTGCCTCATTTCCGTCCGCGCAGCGCGCCATGTATGCGGTTAGTGGCGCATACTGTCTGGCATGAACAACATCTTCACTCTCGCACGCACGGATGTACGGCCCACGACGCACGCGGTCCTCGGCTCGAACATGAGGGCCGAGGCCGAGGCAGGCCAGGAGGTCATCTACCTGGCAGCGGGGTGCTTCTGGGGCGTCGAGAAAGCCCTGTGGAACGCGCCCGGAGTCGTCACCACGGCGACGGGGTACATGGGCGGACACAGCCCCGATCCCACCTATGAGCAGGTCTGCTCTCATACGACGGGTCACGCGGAAACCGTGCGCGTCGTCTTCGACACGTCACTCACGAGCGCGGCCGATCTGATTCGTCTCTTCTTTGAGATCCACGACCCCACTCAGGTTGGTGGCCAGGGCAACGACATCGGAGACCAGTACCGCTCACAGATCTGGACGACGACGCCGGAGCAGCTACGCGAGGCAACCGCCCTGCGCGCGGCCTACCAGGAGGTCCTCTCCGCACGAGGCTTCGGGCCCATCCAGACCGTTCTCTCCGCCGCGCCCGATACCGATTCCAACGCGCGATTCTGGTTCGCCGAGGACTATCACCAGCAGTACCTGTTCAAGAATCCGGGCGGCTACGAGTGCCACGCGCGCACCGGCATCGCCTGCCCGGCTCTGCCCAGCGAGTAACCGGCGTTTCAGGCGACAGACAAAACGGGGGCGGGTCGGCACATGCGTGCCGACCCGCCCCCGTCAACAACGAGATCAGTTCACACCGAGGATGTCGGTGACGAACACGAGGGTCGCGCCGCCGGGGATACCCGCCTGCGGGACGCCGCGCTCGCCGTAGCCGAGCTCGGCGGGGATGGACAGCAGAACGCGGTCACCCACGCGCTTGCCCACGAGGCCCTCGTCCCACCCGGGGATGACCATACCGACGCCAATCTGGAAGGACAGGGCACCGCCGCGGTCGAAGGAGTTGTCGAAGTCATTCTTCGAGCCGAAGACCGCACCGTAGTAGTGGCACGTGATCGTGTCGCCGGCCTCGACGACCTGACCGTCGCCAGCGTGCAGGACCTCGACGACGAGCTCGTCGGACGGAGTGCCATCGAACGCGAGGACGGGCTTACGACCGAATTCGCCGGTGACAGAAATGTTTTCCATGGTGTCTTTCCTTGAGGTAAATCGGTGGAGCGGCGCCTCAGTTGCGGCGCATGAGGTAGGACAGGATCCTGAGGATCTCGAGGTAGATCCAAATGACGTCGGTCATGATCGCGAAGGTGCACAGCCACGCGTACTTCACGGGCACGTTGCTCGCGACGCCCACCTTCACCGCGTCAAAGTCGCGGACGAGGCACAGCACGCCGATGAAGACGGCGAGAACGCCGATGATGACGCCGAGCGGAATACCGAAAACCGTGATGCTGTTGACGGACCGCATGTCCACCATGCCGGTGACCGACAGCGCGAAGGTCACGAGGTAGTAGAAGAAGAAGGCAATGGAACCGATCCCCGCGACGCGGGTCAGCGTCGACGAGTTACGCACGAAGCCCAGCATGAAGGCAGCCAAGGTCGTGCCGATGACGACGAGGGTCGCCAGAACCGCGCTGATCACGATACCCGGGAAGTAGGACTCAAAGGTGTAGGAGATCACGCCGAGGCTAAAGCCCTCAATGAGGGAGTAGGTGACGATGGCACCCGGGCGAATCTTCTTCGAGAACTGGATGAAGATCGCCAGGCCCAGCGTCACAGCGCACGAGGCGAAGAACAGCACCAGCGCGACACCCATCGCAACGATGCCCGTCATCCACCCGGCCGTCGCGCCCACGAGAAGCAGGCCAAAGCACATGATGGACTTGACCACGACGTCGTCGAAGGTCATCGTCCCGCGGTCCACCGCGTCGGCGGCGGGAGCGTTCATCATTGCCTCGTAGGAGGCCATGGAGTCGTTATAAGCGCCCTGCTGGTCCTGAGGAACGCCGTACACGGGCGCTCCCTGGGGCGCCGGATAGGTGGTCTGCGCGGCGTCGCCGGCTCCGCCCTGCGCGTAGGGGTTCATCGAACCGCCGTAGGGATTGGGCGCCTGCTGCGAGGCGGGCTGGTACCCCGGCATCGCCGGGTATCCGGCGGGAGTCGTCTGCTGGGTCGACCAGTCTTTCACGATCGAATTCATCACCGGGTTGGCCATATTTCCTCCTTGGTCAGTGATGTGCTGCCACTAGTGTCGCACGTGGCACCCACAAGTGGGAAACGTTCCATTATGCGCGCAGCGCAACCCGGCGTCCACGCGAGGTCAGGTGTGCGCGCACCGAGCCCCACCCTCGTCGATAAGGCCTGCCATCAGTACCCCCGGTGGGACTCGAACCCACAACACACCGATTTTAAGTCGGTTGCCTCTGCCAATTGGGCCACGGGGGCGCGCCGGGGCGCAAGTCCAGCCTACGGGAGGCTGACTCTGACCTCAACCTCCGTCAGATCATCGCCTGAGCGATGCCGTCGAGGATGTCGTGCTCGGAGGTAACGACCTGCTCGATCGGATGCCCGGCAGCCTTGGCACGGTCGAGCACGCGCGTCACGATACGACTCCAGATGAGCGCGCCGGCGGCGATGACGTCCTCGCGGCCCTCAGGCATGAAGCCCAGGGAGGCCTTCACGGACGTCGGCTGATCGACCATGAAACGCACGGCTTCCTCGAATTGCGCGGCGCTCAAGCGGGCGCCGTGGATGCGTTCGGGCTGGTAGGAGGTCAGGCCAAGCGCCTGAGCAGTCAACGTCGTGACCGTGCCCGCGACACCCACGAGGGAGCGCACACGCGCCAGATCCACGGACTTTTCAGCGCGATCGAGCTGCTCATCGATCCATGCAATGGCTCGCTCCTGATCCGCCTCCGGCACACCGCCGGCGGGATCCACGTCGGCGAGGAACTTCTCGGTGACGCGCACAGCACCCATGTCGATCGAGATCGCCTGCTCGACGCGCGTGGAGCCGAGCACCAGCTCAGTCGAGCCACCGCCGATGTCGACGACCAGCATCGGGGCGGCGACGGACTCACCGAGCCCGCTCACCGCACCGTTGAAGGACAGGGAGGCTTCCTCCGTGCCGACGACAACCTCGGGCTCCACGCCGATGACAGCCTTGATCTGGCGCACAAAATCCGCGCTGTTGGAAGCATCGCGCGTCGCCGAAGTCGCCACGAAGCGGGTCTTCGTCGCGCCCAGGGCCTCGATCATGCGCTGATACTCGACGGTAGCCTCCACCGTGCGCTCAATCGCCGCAGGATCCAGGTAGCCGCGCGCATCCACGCCCTGCCCCAGACGCACGATGCGCATCTGTCGGGTCAGGTCGGCGAGGTGCGGGCGACCGCTTTCATCAATATGCCCGTCGGCGACGAGCAGTCGGATCGAATTGGTTCCACAGTCAATGGCAGCTACGCGGGTCATCGCTTCGTTTCTGGTCGTGTGTGTCCCGGACGAGGCCGGGGCGAACGTTGGTGGGGCCGCTCAGCAGGAGCAGCGCTCGGTGGAAAACAGGCCGCGCTCTGCGAGCATCGCGAGCGCACGATCACCGATGGGGTTGACGCCGGGGCCCGCGGCCAGGGAGTGCCCGATCAGAGCGTGCAGACACTTGACGCGCGTGGGCATACCGCCCGCACTGACGCCAGAGATTTCGGGGACGTCACCCAGGGACAGGCGCGCCTGGATGTATGCCTCGTGGGCGCGCGCGTAGGCGGCGCGCAGCTCCTCGTCCTGCGCCAGCTCTTCGTTGAAGGCCTCCATGACGTGCTCAGCCTCAAGGGTCGAGGCACCCTTCACGGCAGCCGGGTGCGTCAGGTAGTACGTCGTGGGGAACGGCGTCCCGTCGGGCAGGCGCGGCGCAGTGGCCACGACAGTGGGCCGACCGCACACGCATCGCGCGGCGATACCGACGACTCCTCGGGGCACGCGCCCGAGCTGGCAGCGCAGGACCTCCAGGTCCTCTTCGGTGGCGTCGGTGGTGTTAACGAGGCTCATTCTCCGCTTTCTTGGCCGGTGGTCGTCGCCTGTCCCGACTGGCTGGTGTCAGCCGACGGGATGGGCGTCGTCGTGGGCGGCTGATCCGCCTTCCCCACTAGGATAGCGAGCTGCTGCACCCAGGGGCGCGCCGGTCCAGTCGAGGCCGCGGCGGCAGCCAAGGCGGAATCCTGGTATTGCGGCCCCGGATCCACCACCGTGTATTGAGTCTCACCGGGGCGAACGTATCCGAGGCGTTCGCGCGCCTGCGTCGAGATGTAGTCGGGATCATTCCATAGATCCAGCTGTCGCTGCATGTCGGCGTTCTTCTGCTGCTGCTGGGCCACCTGGGCCTTGATCTGCGCGAGCTCTCGTTCCTGCTGCCACCACTGGTACAGGCTGGGCACGAGCATGACGGACAGGATCGCCGCGACCGTTAGAACGACGACGAGACGCGTGGACACGTCGAGGCCACCGATTGACAGGATCGAGCGTCCTTCCCCTGTCGGTCGCGCCACCGTCTTCTTCTCCGCGCGTCTCTCAGAGCGGAAGAAACGGCGACCGGTACCCTCCTGCCGCTTCTCTTTCGTGACCTTCACGCGCTTCTTCGCCGAGGCCTCGGCCCCCTTCGAGGACTTCGCTGCCTGTGCGGCAGCCCTGCGCTGACGCGACTTTTCCGCGTTGATCTCACGCGTCGTGCGCGCTGCCTCCGACGAGGAGGAGCGACGACGCGAGGAGGGGCGGGAGGAAGGACGACGGCTAGCCATTCTTCTATCGTGCACTACATCGACACATTTGGCTGATCCCCACGCCGAAAAAACTCCGCGCGGACCCTTGCGGGCCCGCGCGGAGCTATGCGGCTAGTTGCCTAGACTCACTTGAAGCGAGGGAAGGCGGAGCGGCCGGCGTACACGGCGGCCTCGCCCAGCTGCTCCTCGATACGCAGCAGCTGGTTGTACTTGGCCACGCGCTCGGAACGAGCGGGAGCACCGGTCTTGATCTGGCCGGAGTTGGTGGCGACGGCCAGGTCGGCGATCGTGG
>USPB01000106.1 GCA_900556405.1 uncultured Actinomyces sp. | reverse complement strand
TGTGCAGGGTCGCGCGCGCGACGTTCGAGCCGGCGACCAGCACGGATTCCATGACACCGTAGGGGGTGACGCGGCCCGTGCGCCCCACCTGGACGCGGATGTCGAGCAGGCGCGTGTGCACCTCCTCGGGCGGGAACTTGTACGCGGCGGCCCAGCGCGGGGTGCGCGAGGTCGAGCCGAGGGACCGCTGGAGGGCCAGGTCGTTGATCTTGACGACGACACCGTCGATCTCGTGCACGAGGCCGTGGCGGTCCGCGCCAATCTCCGCGATGCGCTCCTCGATGGCCTTGCGGCCCGTCAGCAGGCGCGTATAGGGCGAGACGGGCAGACCCCATTCGCGCAGCTGCTCGTACCAGCCCATCTGGGTGGTCGGCTCGGTGAACTCATCCCCGGCCTCGACGAAGCCGATGCCGTGGGCGACCATGGCGAGGGGTCGCTTGGCGGTCTCAGCCGGGTCCTTTTGGCGCAGGGAACCGGCGGCCGCGTTGCGCGCGTTGACGAAGGTCTTTTCTCCGGCCTCGACGCGGGCTTCGTTGAAGGCGGCGAAGTCGGCGACCGGGAAGTAGACCTCACCGCGCACCTCGATGCGCGCGGGCACAGTGCCGGTGAGGGTCTGCGGAATCGACTTGATCGTCCGAGCGTTGGCGGTGACGTCCTCGCCGACGTAGCCGTCGCCTCGGGTCGCGGCGCGCACGAGGCGGCCGTTCTCGTAGAGGAGGTTGATCGAGAGGCCATCGACCTTGACCTCCGTCGTCATCTCCAGGTCGTCGATGCCCGTGGCCTCGGCCATTCGGGCCTCCCACCCGGCGAGCTCCTCCAGGGAGAAGACGTCGTCGAGGGACATCATCTGGGCGAGGTGGCGCACCTCGGCGAAACCGGAGTCGACGCTGCCGCCCACGCTCATCGTGGGTGAGTCGGCTCCGCGCAGCTGCGGGTAGCGCTCCTCAATCTCCTCAACCTCGCGGTACATGCGGTCGTAGTCCGCGTCCGCGAGGGTCGGCGAATCACGGTCGTAGTAGGCGGCGCGAGCCTCGTTGATGCGCTCAACGAGGTCGTTGTAACGGTCGCGTGTCGTCTCGAACGTGGAGTCAGCCATGGGGTCCATTCTTGCATTCCGGGAGGCTGGCGGGCCGGTGGGCGAGGCCTTCCAACGGCGGAGGTGGTCATAGCCACACGGGCGGGCGACGGTGTTTATCCACAGGGTTTCGGGGCCGCGAGCGGTTATCCACAGGGCGTGTCCTGGCGCTTGAATGCGCCCACAAGCGGCGGCATCGTTGGGTCATGAAGGATTCCGGTTGTCTCGCCCGCTCTGCCCTGCGTACCGACCTGCACCTCGCGTGCATTCAGGGACCCGACGTTGGTGTCGTAGTGGCCCCCGGCACGGTCGGTCGCGCGGGCGATATGCCCCTGTCATGCGCGAGCGTGGCGCGCACACACGCAGTTTTCACCACGCGTGAGGGGCGCGCATTCCTTGATGCCCGTCCGGATTCCCCTCCGTTTCGGCTGCGCAGCCGCGCGCGCTGGTGGCGCAGTGCCCGCACCGCGCGGGAGATGACCCCCGGGGCTCGCCTACGCCTCGGCGACGACGTCTTCGAGGTCCGCGCACGCCCGATGCGCTTGGCGTGGCCGGGCGTGGAACGACGAGGCCGGGGCTCGCTCACGGGATCGTCCTTGCTCAGGGGCGCGCCCCTGGTTTCCGTCGTCGTCATGCTCGGTTTCATGGGCTGGCGCCTGCGAGCAGCCGCGAGCACTCCACGGCTGTGGATCGGTATCGCTTCGCTGGTGGCGGCCGTCGCCTGCGTCACCGCGATCATTCTCTGCTGGCGTGCGCGTCGGCGGCGCAGGGGCTGGGACGGTGCCACGCTCTCGCTGGTGCTCGCTGGACTACCTGACTGCGGACCCTCGCCCCGGATCGTGCGGGCCAGCGTGTGGCCGGGACGGGCCACGAGCCCCCATCAACGCGTGCTCCTCTCGACGTCGTCGGATGAGCCGGGGCGCTCCGCGCTCGGTATCGCGGGCACTCACGCCGCCCAGTGTGCCCTGTGGTGCGCGGGGCAGATAGCCGCGCAGGTGGGAGGCGCGAGGGTGTGGTGGAACAGCACCTCCCCCGTCCTGCTGGGACACGCGGGGGTGGACATCCACGTGAGTGCTGGCGAGTCGTGCCCGCACTGCGCGCAAGGCGCGGCAGATGACAGGCTGACCGTGCATATCGGGTACGCATCCTCCATCGCACGCCTGCCGTCCTGGTGCGCGCAGGTGTGCATCACCGATGATCTGCCGGTCGCACCTCAGTGGTGGTGGACGGTCACCCGAGCGGATGCTCGCGACGCCCTCCCCTCGCGCGTGGGATGGGATCCAGACCATGCCCGCGGATCCTCCGGCGTCCTGAGCGTGCGGATCGGGATGTCGCAGTCCGGCCCCATCGAGCTGGACCTGGTCTCAGATGGCCCGCACGCTCTCGTCGCTGGTTGCACGGGTTCCGGGAAATCGGAGGCGCTGATCGGCTGGCTTGCCTCCATCGCGCACTGCTACAGCCCCGACAAGGTGCGCTTCGTCCTCATCGACTACAAGGGTGGCTCGACATTCGCCCGCCTGCAGGCACTCCCCCACACGCACGCGCTCCTCACCGATTTGGATCCCGGTGCGACGACGCGGGCTCTCGAGGGTATCGCCGCCGAGCTACAGCGCCGCGAGGAGCAGCTGCGCGCACGCGGGTTCCCCGACCTGGCCACGTGGGAGCGCGCCCACGAGAGCGACCCCTCCTCGGTTCCCGAGGCCCCTGCCCGCATCATCGTCGCCATCGACGAGTTCCGTTTCCTCGCCCAGGCTCACCCCTCGTCTATGGAGGTCCTCCTGCGGCTCGCCGCGCAGGGGCGCAGCCTGGGTCTCCACCTCATCGCGGCAACGCAGCGCCCGTCGGGGGCCGTGAGTGCGCAGATGCGCGCCAACATGGACATCCGCCTGTCCCTGCGCTGCGTGAGCGCTGCCGATTCGACCGACATCCTCGGGGACGCACGGGCCGCCTCGCTGCCCCGGGTTCCCGGGCGCGCTGTCCTCGACGGCGTCGGCGTCATCCAGCTGGCCTACATGGACAACGTCACCGACGTCGTCTCGCGCTGCGCGCTGTCGTGGCCACACGGGGCTGCGACTCCTCTGTGGGCACCCGAGCTGCCCGAAACCCTCACGTGGGACGAGGTTGATGCTGCGAACGGATCCTCAACCGCGCTCACGCACCAGCACCCTGGCACCACCCCGACGCATGCAGGGGCCCTCACCCTCGGCCTCGTCGAAGGAATCGAGGAACATACCCCCTTCGCGTGGGACGGCGGAAGCATCCAGATTCAGGCCAGCGCGCACGAGGCCGGCCTCGCCTCGCGGTGGGCCCTCGCCCTCGCGACGCGCATCGCGAGTCGGTGCGGTTATCCCCTCCACGTGATCGGAGACGAGGGCGCTGCCGGCTGCGCGTCATTCCTGGCCTGCGACGACGTCTCCACCATCGACCTGCTGGAGGGCATCTGCGAGCACGGCCCAGCGGTCCTGGCGATCACCGACGCGGCTGCACTGCGCGCCTCCCTCACCCAGGCGCTGTCAGCCCCACAGGCGGATTCCCTCTGGGCAACGCTGCTGGGCGGAGCACGGCGAGCAGGCGTCATTATCGTCGCCGCCTACCCGGGGCGCTTCACCGCATCGAGTGCCACGATGGGCGCGTTTTCGACACGCCTCGTGCGCGCACGCGATGCGGACGAAGCACTCCATGCTGGCATCTCACCCGCCGACCTGCGCACGCTCGGCCCTGGACAGGCGCTGCTCGCGCGGCCCGGAGAACGCACCCTCCTGGCATGCATACCCAGGACCGCGTGTGACCTGGGAGCTCATCCGGGACATGAGAGAAACGGCTGGCACATCCCCAGCTCGGCCACTGTCTCGGCGCTGGTCAGAAATACGGATGCACCGGCCTTGATCGGACCCACGTACGACGCGCCGACATGGGATCACCCGCTGCCGTGGATCATCATCGGTAGGCAGGAGGACGCCTCCATCCTCACAGCGCTCCACGCGTATCTCGGATGGGCAGAAACACCAACAATTTCTGACGTAATTCCTCAAGGAGCATGGACTCGTATCGCCAGATGGGACGGGCACCGAGTTCTCGCGATGAATCCCACGAACAACGTCATTCGCGCATTAATTCAACAATGCCACGCATCCCCGCTGTCCATTCTCGCACGACGCTGGACCCCTTCATGCGGACTGATCTGCGAGGGTGATACCCTGACAACAGTCCAACTAACCGTTGGGTCAGTTAATACCTAAGTCCCATCTTATTCGGGCTCCGTGAGCAGCCGCATAGTGACGTTGTCATTTCGCTGTTGCCTCCCCCTTGCACGACTAAGATGACGAACGGACACTGACTAGAGAACAAGCGAAACATCCCGAGCGCACGGCAGTCGAGGAGCGAAAGACACATTATGGATTGGCGGAGTAAGGCGGCATGCCTGACAGTTGACCCGGAACTTTTCTTCCCCATTGGGAACACGGGTCCAGCCATCGCACAGGTTGCCGAGGCCAAGGCCGTGTGCCGCGAGTGTGAGGTCGTGGGCATCTGCCTGCAGTGGGCTATCGATAACAACCAGGATGCCGGCGTCTGGGGCGGCATGAGCGAGGAAGAGCGCCGCGCGCTCAAGCGCCGCGCCGCACGCGCACGCCGCGCGGGCTGCTAACAGACCTCCGCCGCACCCGCGGCGCACCAACGATCAAGGCCGGGGATCCCCAATGGATCCCCGGCCTCGTCGTCGATAAACGTTTATCCCGCCCGCGCGGAATCCCCGTCAGGCGGGGTCCAGGTTCGCGTGGAGCGTGACGAGCGTGCCGCCGCCCTCACGCGGGGCCCACTCGATGGAGCCCTTGAGTTCACCGCGCACCATCTGGTGGACGATCTGCGTACCCAGGCCGCTCATGGGAGTTCCCGGTACGAAGCCCACACCGTCGTCGGCGACGGTCACCGTCATGGACGAGCCCAGGCGCTCGGCGCGCACCTCGATAAGGCCATCACGGTCCGCGAGGCCGTGCTCGACAGAGTTGGCGACTAGCTCGTTCAGGACGGTCGCCAGAGCCTGAGCCTGGTCGGCCTGAATCGTACCAAAGCTACCGGTCGTGATGACCTCAACGGCGTGGTCCGTCGAGGCGATCGCACCGGCCATGCGCACGATCGTGCGTGCGACCTCGTCGAAGTCCACCGACTCATCCACGTTCTGCGACAGAGCGGCGTGCACGGTCGCAATCGCCTGCACGCGACGCTCGGCCTCGGCAAGCGCCACCTTGACAGCCTCCTCAGATGAGCGGCGCGACTGCAGGCGCAGCAGGGCGGACACGGTCTGCAGGTTGTTCTTCACGCGGTGGTGGATCTCGCGGATCGTCGCATCCTTCGTCATGAGCTCCTGCTCGTGGCGGTGCACCTCGGACACATCGCGCGTGAGGATGACGGCGCCCAGGCGCTTACGCCCGTTGACGAGGGGCAGGGCACGCATACTGACGGTGGAGGCGCGCGCGGCGATCTCGACGCGCCAGGAGGCGCGCCCCATGACGACGACCGCCATGGATTCTTCGATGAGGGTCCCCTCGCCGATGACCTCGGTGATCTCCTGGGCGAGGACCTTGCCGGTCACGTGCGTGCGGATACCGAGGCGGCGCAGGCAGGACACGGCGTTAGGTGTCGCGTGCTGGACGCGCCCCTCCGCGTCGAGCAGGAGGGCTCCGTCGAGGACGCGCGGGACACCGTGGGAGGTGACCTGCGGGGTCGAGTCGTAGGGGTATTCACCGCGCGCCATCATCTGACACAGGGTGTCGGCAGCCGCCACCGTCCATCCTTCGAATCCGAGGGACAGACGCGGGCTCGACAGGTTGGCCTCGCGCGTGACGACGGCGATGATGCGCCCATCGTGGCACACGGGCACGCAGGTTTCCATCATCGAGTACGTGCCGGCCCAGCGCGCGGCCGTCGAGCGCACGACCTCCCCGGACTGCAGGGCGCGACGCAGATCGATTTCGCGGGCGGCGGGCAGGTGGAGGCCGATGATGTCGTCCACGTGGACGGTCGCGGAGGTGGCGGGGCGGCAGTGGGCGGCCGCGATGAAGCGCCCGTCGTCGGCGGGCAGCCACAAAACCAGGTCGGCGGCCGCCAGGTCAGCGAGCACCTGCCAGTCCGCGAGGAGGAGGTGCAGCCAATCGATGTCCTGCTCCGACAACGGCGTCGAAGAGGCTTCTTCAGCTAACTGCATGAGACTACGCATGCATCTACTCTAAAGGGAGTGGGGCCGCGAGGGCGGACCTTCGTTGTAAATGAGCGCCGGGACACGCTTCGGCGCCGCTTTTTTCGTCAGGAGAGCCATGCAGTTCACGCAGTCTATGTCGTATCCCGGTACTGTCGACGAGGTCGTCGCCATGTACCTGACCCCCGACTACCTGGAGCGACGCTTCGGCCGGTTTGTCGTGGAAGGCTCCACGACTGTGTCCGTGGAAGGTGAGCGCGTGTCGTACGCGGGCACCGTGCGCCCCGAGCTGATTCCGGCGGCGGCAGCGCGATTTGTCAAGTCTGATCTGCGCGTTACTTTCACCGAGGAGTGGACACTCAACGAGGCCGGGGCCACCTCGCGCACGTCCGTGGCCGTGGACGGCGCGCCGGTGTCCGTCGAGGCCACGTCCACGCTGACCCCAAGCGATGCGGGAAGCGCCCGCGAGGTGAGCGGCAACCTGTCGGTGCGCGTGCCGCTGCTGGGCGGACGCATCGAGAAGGAGGCGGTGGCCCGCGTGGGCCGCCTGACCGAGAACGAGCAGGCGAGCGCCGCGCAGTGGCTTGAGGAGCACCGCTAAAGCTTTCTCTACGCTCTACGAGGAACCCCGCCCGCCCGGCGCATGTTGCTGGGCGGGCGGCGTCTTTTCGCGACACAATAGGTCCCATGAGTGATACCCCGAAGTCCCTGTACATGCAGCGTACGGGCGTGCGTCAGTACGTCGCCCGCAACCAGGACGGCG
>USPB01000105.1 GCA_900556405.1 uncultured Actinomyces sp. | reverse complement strand
AACAGCGCGTTGTTCGCGACCTCACCGAAGTTCCAGCCCTCGCCGTAGATGTACAGGCGCGACCCGTCCACACCGTCCTTCTCGAGCGTCAGGGACTTCAGGGCCTCCTTCGCGCGCTTCATCTCAGCGGCCGGGTGGTGCCCCATGAGATCGAAGCGGAAGCCATCGACGTGGTAGTACTTCGCCCAGTGGATCATCGAATCGATCATGAGGTGCTCGCTCATCGCATTCTCGGTCGCGACGTTCGAGCAGCAGGTCGAGGTCTCAACGCCACCAGAGGCGTTGAGGCGCTGGTAGTAGCCGGGCACGACTCGGTCAAGCACGGAGCTGGCCGACTGTCCCGCCGCGGGCGTGTGGTTGTACACCTGGTCGAGGACCACCTGCATGCCGATCGAGTGCAGCCCGCCCACCATGGAGCGGAATTCACGCACGCGCGCGCCACCGTTTTGATGCGAGGACGTCGCGTAGGAGCCCTCGGGGGCCATCCAGTGCAGCGGGTCGTAACCCCAGTTGTAGGCGTCCTGGTCCGCCACTGCGGACACCGCGGCCTGCTGTTCCTCGGACGCCGGGCCTGCGTCCTCGGGGATTGCTGGCGTCTTCTGCTCGGCGCGCTTCTCGGGGATCGTCGCGATGTCGAAGGTGGGCAGCAGGTGCACCGTGTTCATGCCGGCACGGGCCAGCTCGTCCAGGTGACGCATGCCGTTGGATTCGAACTGCGTGAAGGCCATGTAGGTGCCGCGCATGTACTCGGGCACCGAGGTGTCGGCAGCGGAGAAGTCGCGCACGTGCAGCTCGTAGATCGAGCGCTGCGCATCATCCTGAATGACGGGTGCCTTCGAGTTCGTCCACACGGCGGGCACGGTCGAGGGGTTGTTCATGTTGACGGCGACCGAACGCGTCGAGTCGACGGTCAGGCTCACCGAGTAGGGATCGGTCACGAGGTTCTTCTCGACCTTGCCCGTTTCGGGCACGTAGACGGTGACCTCCCACAGGTACTGGGCGCCCTCGTGGATCTCGCCGGCAGCGTTGTCCACGCTCCAACGACCGTCGTCGCCACGCACCGCTTCGGTGCGCAGGCCATCGCCTGGGATATCAGCGTCGGAACCGCTCGGCGTCGAGGTGTTCCACGACACCAGCGCCACGCTCTTCGCTGTGGGTGCCCACAGCGCGAACGTCGGGTTGCCCGCCTCGTTCCAATTCACGCCGTACGAGGCCTGGGTGGCCTTTTGTGCGTACAGGGAGTCGAGGACAGGAGCGATCTGCACGCCGGTAAAAGCGTTGACACTCTCCCCCGACTTCTGGGCGACCGCGATCTGACCGGTGAGGGCCTCGCGTGCCACGGCCTCGTCGATGGAGGCCTTCAGCGCGATGTAGCCGTTGAGATTGGGATGCGCCGTCGTCACCTCAGCGGGCAGATCGCCAGCCACGGTCAGGGCGGTCGTCGTGGCCCCCGTGACGGCGCCGTCCGACAGTCCTGCGCCACCCTCGGGGGCGGTCACCAGCTCGTAGGACAGCTTCGCAGAGCCGTCCAGCACCTGCGCCCGTGTGACGCCTTCAGGCAGAAGGGAGGTCGGCCACGCGAGAATGTTCGAGGTCACCCAGTAGGCACGCTGCTCACCATTGCCGGCGACCGGAGCGTCAGCGCTCGCGATGTCGACCTTATGCGTCTGAGAATTGTAGGTGAAGGTCACGAGCTTGTTCGCTTTCGTTGCAAACTGATAGTTGGCGCCGCCGACGGCGCCATCCTGCCCGTAATTCTCGTTGTCGGATCCGCCGATGGCAACCTTGAACTCGTAGTCACCTTCAGGCAACGCGGTGGTGGAATACGTGTACGTGCCATCGCCCACCGGCTCCAACAGAGGCGCCAGGCACTGAGCCTGCCAGTTGTCCGAACAGCCGAGCGACTTCTGGAACGTACCGGGCAGCGTCACCGTCTGATCGGTCGCCGTATTCCACACGCGGTGCGTCGCCCGGTCGTAGTAGAAGGTCACGGACGTCGTTTCATTGAGCGTGTAGGAGATGTTCGCTCCCCCCGCTGCGCCCCCGACACCGTAGGCCGTATCCCAGGAGCCGCCCTCGGCGACCTTGTACTGGTAGTCGCCAGCCGGCAGCGTAAACGTCGCACTGTAGACACCCGTCGCATCGCGCGTGAGCGCCGCCTTAGCGCAGTCTGGCGCCCAATCGGCGTCGCATCCCATCGCCTTGTTATGGCTGCCGGGGATTGTCACCAGGACGTCCGCGCTCGCTTGCGCACCTCCCGCATCGGCGGTAGTCGCCACACTGCCCTGGTTTGACGCATCCGTCTCGGGAGCAGCCCACGCGGCTGGCACAACACCCCCCATCACAGCAATTGCAGCGCCAACGCCCAGCGCTCGGCGCAGCGTCGTCCTGTTGAGTCGGTATGTCACGACAGACTCCCTCGTCTAAAAACGGTCCCCTCCCATGGGGGCTGCTTCTAGGTTAGACACACTGCAACGGTTCCGAAACTTTTCTGCAAAGGACAAGACAAAACGCGGACCGAGTGGTTAACAAAAAACCTCGTCACTACAATGGTGACGAGGTTACTGGTACCCCCAGCCGGATTTGAACCGGCGTTAACGCCGTGAGAGGGCGTCGTCCTAGGCCGCTAGACGATGGGGGCCTTCACTGAAACTTTCGTTTCAGATCGCTGGGGTACCAGGACTCGAACCTAGAATGGCTGAACCAGAATCAGCTGTGTTGCCAATTACACCATACCCCATTGGGTATCACCCGCTTCGTTTTCACGTCGCTGGCGACAGGAGATAACTGTAGCGGACTGAGGCCCCCATGCCAAATCGAAGGCCAGTGGTCCCGATCACCCACGCGCTACTCCCCCACGACCGAGCCTCCTCCACGCACAACGAAGCCCCGACCTCGTCCCAGAAAAAGGACACGAGGCCGGGGCCGAGCGCAGCGATCAGGCCAGGGAGGCGCGCAGGGAGCGCAGGCGGGCCAGCGAGGACTGCCGCCCCAGGATCTCCATGGACTCGAACAGCGGCGGGGAGACCTGGCGTCCGGTCACGGCGACGCGCAGCGGGCCGAAGGCCAGGCGGGGCTTGACGCCCATCTCGTCGACGATGCGAGCGCGCAGGGACTCCTCCAGCGAAGTGGTCGTGAACTCACCGAGGCCCTCGACGGTCTCAATGGCGGCGTCCAGGACGTCCACGGCGTTGTCCTTCAGCTTGGAGACAGCCTTCTCGTCCATCTCCAGCGCGTCGTCAGCGACGAAAAGGAAGCCAAGCATACCCGAGGCCTCACCGAGCACCTGGATGCGCGTCTGGACGAGCGGAGCGGCCTCCGTGAGGATCTCACGCTCGCGATCGGTCAGCGCCTCGAAGGAGTCAGCCGACACCAGCTCGTCGCGATGCAGGAAGGGAACCAGGCGACCGCGGAAGTCCTCGCCATCCAACAGACGAATGTGCTCGGCGTTAATGGCAACAGCCTTCTTCTGATCGAAGCGCGCCGGGTTCGGATTCACGTCCGAGATGTCGAAAGCCTGGGCCATCTCCTCCATGGAGAAAATGTCGCGGTCCGGGGCAATCGACCAGCCCAGGAGGGCCAGGTAGTTGTTGAGACCCTCGGGGATCATGCCGGCAGCCTTGTGCAGCAGCAGGTTCGACTCGGGGTCGCGCTTGGAGAGCTTCTTGTTGCCCTCGCCCATGACGTAGGGCAGGTGACCGAAGCGCGGCATAAACTTCGCGACGCCGATCGCCTCGAGCGCGCGGTACAGGACAATCTGGCGCGGCGTCGAGGAGAGCAGATCCTCACCGCGCAGCACGTGGGTGATCTCCATGAGCGCGTCATCGATGGGGTTGACCAGCGTGTACAGCGGGTGGCCGTTGGCACGCACGATCACGTAGTCCGGCACAGAGCCGGCCTTGAAGGTGATCTCGCCGCGGATCAGGTCCGTGAACGTAATGTCCTCGTCGGGCATGCGCAGGCGCAGGACCGGCTTGCGGCCCTCGGCGCGGTAGGCGGCGATCTGCTCCTGTGTCAGATCGCGGTCGAAGCCGTCGTAGCCGAGCTTCGGATCCTCACCCTTGGCGCGGTGGCGTTCCTCGATCTCCTCGGGGGTCGAGTAGGACTCGTAGGCGTAACCGGCCTCGAGCAGGCGGGCGGCCACGTCACGGTAAATGTCCATGCGCTCGCTCTGGCGGTAGGGGCCGTGCGGGCCGCCCTTTCCGATACCCTCGTCCCAGTCGAGACCCAGCCACTGCAGGGACTCGATGATCTGGTCGAAGGACTCCTGGGAGTCACGGGCGGCATCCGTGTCTTCGATACGGAAGACAAAGGTTCCTCCCGTGTGGCGGGCGTAGGCCCAGTTGAACAGGCACGTACGGACCATGCCGACGTGAGGGGTTCCTGTGGGCGAGGGGCAGAAGCGGACGCGAACGTCGGCACCGGTGGCAGTTGTTTCACTCATGATTCCTCCATCCTACTCCAGCGGTGGCTGTTGCATTTGCTTGATGGGTGGGCGCGCTGCGACGCGCCGTGGGACCACGGATACCCTGGTTGCATCACCGGGATCGGCGCGCGCCGCATCCACCGACTCTTCCAGGAGGACACCGTGTCCGTTCGACTCTTTTCCGACTCCCACCTCTACCGCACCGGATCCCTGAAGTGGACGGGCATCACGACTGCGAGCGGTGAACCGACGATCGGCGCGTGGGTGGCGGAGATGGACTTCGGGACGGCGCCGGAAGTGGCCGATGCGATGAAGGGCGCGATTGACGACGGTTTGCTCGGGTACCAGCCGACCTGGCTGGAGCCGCGCCTGGCTGGGGCGACCGCCGAGTTCCAGAAGCGTCGCTTCGGCTGGGACGTGGACGCCTCACAGGTGCGCCTCGTGGCCTCGGTCCTGCCCGCGCTCGAGGCGACGATCGATCACCTGGTGCGCCCGGGCGCCCCGATCATTGTGCCCACGCCCGCCTACATGCCCTTCCTGACGATTCCGGGCAAGTTCGACCACCCCGTCATCGAGGTCCCTTCTCTGCGCGGCACGCGCGCCGGGGGCCACGGGTGGGCGCTCGACCTGGAGGGGATCCGCGCCGGGCTCGAGGCCGGGGCCGGTCTCGTCATCCTGTGCAACCCGTGGAACCCGGTCGGCCGCGTCCTGCGCGAGGACGAGCTGCGCGCCCTGCACGACGTGGTCGCCGACTACGACGCCCTCGTGTTCTCCGACGAGATCCACTCCTCCCTGGTGCTCGATGAGTCGATTCCCTTCGTTTCCTACGCCTCTCTCGGCCCCTCGTTTGCCTCCCACACGGTGACTGCGACCGCCGCATCGAAGGGCTGGAACATCGCGGGACTTCCCTCCGCTCAGGTCATCCTGCCCGACGAGGCGCTGCGGCAGCGCTGGGACGTGTTCGCCGCCGACGTGCGCCACGACGCCAATGTCATCGGCACGCTCGGAGCCATCGCCGCCTACGAGCACGGCGACGCCTGGCAGCGCGAGGTCAAGGACCTGATCCGCTCGAACGTGGACCTGGTCGAACGGGCCCTGGCCGACACCCCGATCGACTTCGTGCGCCCCGAGGGCACATACCTGACCTGGTGGGGCTTCGAAGGCGTCGACCTGGGACCACTCTCCCCCGCCGCGACGCTGCGCGAACGCGCCCACATCGCCGCCAACGAGGGACGTACCCTGGGAGCCGACTACGCCTCGTGGGCGCGCATCAACCTGGCGTGCGCCCCCGACGTGACCTCGCGGATCGTCGAGCGGGTCCTCGGCCTGCTCTGATCTTCTCTTCCGCGATACGAGGCCGTGGCCGGGAACGGTGGTTATCCACCTCCCGGCCACGGCCTCGTTTGCGTCTGGTTCCTGCTCAGGCTCCCAAGGCCGCCTCGATGCCCGCGACCACGGTCTGGCGCGCCGCCGAGGCTGCCTCGACGACGGCGGTCGGATCCGTGGGCGCGTCGGAGAAGGACAGGTCGGAGACGACCGACATTCCGGCGACGCGCACGCCCAGCGCGTGCAGGGTGATCGCCTCCATGACGGTCGACATGCCCACGCAATCCACGCCCAGGCCCGCGAGGATGCGGCTCTCGGCCATCGTCTGGTACTCGGGGCCGCGCAGGATCGCGTAGATGCCCTCACGCTGACACACCCCGCGCAGCGCATCCGTCATCTGAGCGTCCCACACGGCCGACACGTCCAGGAACAGCGGCCCGTCGAAAGGCGAGGCGCCACTGAGGTTCACGTGGTCGGTGATCGCCATGACGTCACCGAGATTCCAGTCTTTCAGGCAGCCGTTCGCGTTCGTGAGAACCGCGCGGCTGATCCCGGCAGCAACGGCACCGCGGGCTAGGGCCGTGACGGGACGAGGCCCCAGCCCCTCGTAGAGGTGCGTGCGGCCCGTGGCCACGAGGACCACTCCCTCGCGCGTCTCGTAGGCGCGCAGCTCGCCGCCGTGACCGTCCGCGACCGGGGCAACGACGCCGGGGATGTCGCCCAGGGCAACGGTGGCGACGGGCGCACCCCAGGCCTCGTCGAGAGCCTCGGCCAGGCCGGACCCGAGGACAACGAGCGCGTCCGGACGTCCCGCAAGGGAGGTGAGTACCCGGGCGCCGGCCACGGCCTCGTCATCCAGGAGAGCCTGGGGGAAGCGCGGATCGACGCTCACTGCTCACCTTCTTCCACGCCCTCGGCGTAGGTGCGCGAGGGCAGCTTCTCCTGCGCGCGCACGCGGCCCGCGCTAGTCAGCCAGTAGCCGACGAAGCCCACAACCATCGCCAGGAGGATGCCGATGTTGGCGCCCGCCCAGTCACCCTCGCGGCCGCCCAAAGGACCAAGGAGGTAACCCTGCCAGGACAGCCAGGAGGCGTTCGCGTTCACCACGAGGCCCCAGCCCACGAGCGATCCCACGACCAGGGAGGCCACAGCACCCCAGTTCACCGAGCCGTAGCGACCCGAGGGGGTGAAGAGCGAGGGCTCGTCGTAGTCCTTGTGACGCAGCGCGATATCCGCCAGCATGACGCCGCCCCAGGCGGCGATAACGACGCCGAGGGTCGTGAGGAACGCCGTGAAGGGGGTGAGGAAGGAGTCCGCGAAGAACACGACGACGATCGTGCCGACCGTCATGATCGTGC
>USPB01000104.1 GCA_900556405.1 uncultured Actinomyces sp. | reverse complement strand
GAGGACTGCGTTCTCCCACCGGCGACTGCGCCCCGGCACTCGCATTCTGGAGGCAAGCGCAGTCCTCGCCGCGAAAGTACGTCCTCGCAGCACAAGTGCGTTCTCGACGGCGTCGGCCATACTCCCGCCGAGGCCTGCTCGAAGCCCATCGCAGATAAGGGCAGCAATGCATGACGCAATCCACCTCTAGGACTTACCTCCCACACGCCACAGACACCCCCTGCTCAACCCACCTTCATCCCTCACAGAATCGCACCACCTCAACGGAAAACCTGTCTCAGAGAGCGGAACCAACCGACCGGGAGTCCGTCGTTGTCAGATGAGCACCACCACCGGGCCGTAGCCTGAGATACAGCCGAGGCCGCATCACATCCTGCTTCGAAGCAGGTGAGTCCGGGCGGTCCTCGTGACAGTCTCAGTTACGACGTCGTGGAGGCATATCGTGCGAATCGCCCTTTTCGCCACCTGTCTTGCGGACACCATGTTCCCGCAGGCAGCGCAGGCAACCGTCACCATCCTGGAGCGCCTCGGCCACCAGGTCTGCTTCCCCGAGGGACAGGTCTGCTGCGGCCAGATGCACGCCAACACCGGCTACTTCAAGCAGGCCGCCAAGATCACCCGCAACCACGTGGAGACCTTCTCCCCCGTGCTCGACGGCGAGTGGGACGCCATCGTCATCCCCTCGGGCTCGTGCACCGGCGCGGCCCGTCACGAGCAGGGCCTCGTGGCCGAGCACGTGGGCGACACGGCCCTGGCCAAGCGGGTCGAGCAGATCGCCGCACACACCTACGACCTGACCGAGCTGCTCATCGATGTCCTGGGCACCGAGGACGTGGGCGCCTACTTCCCGCACACGGTCACCTACCACCCCACCTGCCACTCGCTGCGCGTCGCCAAGGTCGCCGACCGCCCCTACCGCCTCCTCAAGGCCGTCGAGGCCCTCACCCTCATCGACCTGCCCGACGCCGAGGTCTGCTGCGGGTTCGGCGGCACCTTCTCCATGAAGAACTCCGAGACCTCCACCGCGATGCTCGCCGACAAGATGAGCAACGTGATGTCCACGCGCGCCGAGGTCCTGTGCGCCGGCGACTACTCCTGCCTCATGCACATCGGCGGCGGCCTGTCCCGCGTCAACTCCGGGGTGCGCATCATGCACCTGGCCGAGATCCTGGCCTCCACCAAGGACGCGCCCTTCGAGGGCAACATCTCCTTCGCCCCCAAGCACGTCCAGCACACCGGTAACTCTCAGCACACACAGGCGGTGGCACGATGACACAGGTATTTCTCGGTATGCCCCACACGGGCGGGTGGCGCACCGAGGTCGAGCAGCCCGAGGACACGCTGCGCTGGGGACCCACCTTCCCCGAGGGCGCGCACAAGACGCTGGCCAACACCCAGATGCGCCGCAACCTGGGCCACGCCACGCGCACCATCCGCTCCAAGCGCGCCGACCGCGTGTCCGAGATGCCCGACTGGGAGGACCTGCGCAACGCCGCGGAGGCCGTCAAGTTCGAGGTGGCCTCGCGCCTGCCCGAGCTGCTGGAGCAGTTCGAGGCCAACGTGACCGCCCGCGGCGGCATCGTCCACTGGGCGCGCGACGCCGCCGAGGCCAACCGGATCATCACCGACATCATCGCCTCCAAGGGCGTCGACGACATCGTCAAGGTCAAGTCGATGGCCACCCAGGAGACGAACCTCAACGAGTACCTGGCCGACCGGGGCATCACCGCCCACGAGACGGACCTGGCCGAGATGATCGTCCAGCTGGCCGACGACATGCCCTCGCACATCGTGGTGCCCGCGATCCACCGCAACCGCTCCGAGGTGCGCGGCATCTTCCTGGACCGCATGGAGGACGCCCCGGCGGACCTCTCCGACGACCCCAAGGAGCTCACGGCCGCGGCCCGCTCGCACCTGCGCAACAAGTTCCTGCACGCCTCGGTGGCCGTCTCCGGCACGAACATGGGTGTGGCCGAGACCGGCACGGTCTCGATCTACGAGTCCGAGGGCAACGGGCGCATGTGCCTGACCCTGCCGGACACGCTCATCACCCTCATGGGGATCGAGAAGCTGGTGCCCCGCTTCCAGGACGTGGAGATCTTCTCCCAGCTCCTGCCGCGCTCGGCCACCGGTGAGCGCATGAACCCCTACACCTCCATGTGGACCGGTGTCACCGAGGGCGACGGCCCCAAGGAGTTCCACCTGGTGCTCATGGACAACGGGCGCACCAAGACCCTGGCCGACCCGGTGGGCCGCCAGGCCCTGGCCTGCATCCGCTGCGGGTCGTGCATGAACATCTGCCCCGTCTACCAGCACACCGGTGGGCACGCCTACGGCTCGGTCTACCCCGGCCCGATCGGCTCGATCATCACGCCCCAGCTCACTCAGGGGCTGGCCGACGACGACCCGGTCCACACCCTGCCCTTCGCCTCCTCCCTGTGCGGGGCCTGCGGCGAGGTGTGCCCGGTCAAGATCGACATCCCCACGATCCTCATCCACCTGCGGGCCCGCTCCGTGGACGTCAAGCGCCGCGCGGTGCCGGACGTGTGGGACGTGGCCATGAACGTCTCGGCCCCGGTGATGTCGAAGAGCTCGCTGTGGGCGGCCGCCTCGCAGACGGTCAAGGCCTCGGCGCTGCTGGGCGGCAAGGACGGCAAGATCGGCGCCCTGCCCTTCCCGGCCTCCCTGTGGACCGGGGCGCGCGACCTACCGGTGGCCCCCTCGGAGACCTTCCGCCAGTGGTGGAAGCGCACTCACAAGGATTCCGACGCCAACGCGCCTCGCACGGACGCCCCCGCAACGGGTATCCCGCTCGCGTCCGAGCACGGCATGACCACCAACACGACCCCGAAGGAGGCGTGACATGAGCACCACCACCATGGACGCGAAGACCGCGATCCTGGCTCGCGCACGCGACGCCATCTCTCGTTCCCAGCAGGACCGTCCGGTGCGTCCGATCCCCCGCGACTACATCCGCTCCACCGAGCACGCGCCCGGTTCTGACGCGGTCGTCGAGGAAATGATCGAGACGCTCGAGGACTACTCCGCGCAGGTCGTCGTGGTCTCCAGCGACGACGAGGCCGCCGACGCAGTCTCGAAGTTCCTGGCTGACAAGGAGGCCACCTCCGTGGTGGTCCCCACGGGCCTGGATGACGTCTTCAAGAAGGCCGCAGCCCGCGACGGCCGCACGGTGCGCGAGGATAGCCGCGAGCAGGCCATCCCGACGCTGGAGCTCGACAAGATCGACGCCGTCGTCACGCGTTGCCGCGTCGCTATCTCCCTGTCGGGCACCATCGTCCTCGATGGCGAGCCCGACCAGGGTCGCCGCGCGATCACGCTCGTGCCCGACACGCACGTTGTCGTCCTGCGCGCCTCCGACATCGTCCCCACGGTGCCCCAGGCCGTCGATATTCTCGGCAAAAACCCGACCCGTCCGATGACCTGGCTCGCCGGCGGTTCGGCGACCTCCGACATCGAGCTGGTCCGCGTCAACGGCGTGCACGGCCCTCGCTTCCTGCGGGTCGTCATCGTGAAGTGATCTGATCACGACGCAGGAGTGCCCGGCTGCCACGCGGCAGCCGGGCACTGCGTTATGCCTTCTTCATGAGCCGTTCTGTCTCGGGGCATAGCAGCTGGGTCCTACGGGTGGCACCGCAAACCGCGGCAACGCAGCTGAGCCGGACAGGTCGAAGCGACCCGGGGATCGTGGACAGTGCCGTGGGCCGAGGTCCGCACACAGGAGTTCGCCTGTCGCGCTTCATCAACCATAAGTCGCATGCAATTCGGATATCCAAACTTTCTACAGCGCCCCAAAACCTTGCAATTCCAACGATATGATTTCAATGTTTGAAGTGTTCGCACGGGAATTGCATGCGACATTTCTGAGGAACCACAACACGAGGCCACAAAGAACCCCAAGCAGAAGGCAACTCTCAGAAGGCGCCCACATCCCCGGCACCACCACAACTGCCAGAAGCGCGGGGCACTGCACCCGATCTGGGGCACTGCACCCGATCTGGGGCACTACACCCGAACAGAAGAGGTGCATTGCCTACGGATCGGGTGCAGCGCCCCAACACACAAGAACAAACGCGGCACAGGCAAACCGTGTGACTTCCCGCCCACAAGCAACCCGAGCACAGGACACCGAGCCCGTAATGATAACCCCGTCAGTGCAGGTAGCGGCCCGTCACCGAAGCCTCGGTAGCAGCGATATCACTCGGGGACCCCTGTGCGACGATGCGTCCGCCTTCCATGCCGCCGCCCGGGCCCATGTCGATCACCCAGTCGGCACAACGGATCAGGTCCATGTCATGCTCGATGACGAGGACCGTCGCTCCCCGCTCGATGAGGTGCTGCAACACGTCGAGGAGGACCTGCACGTCGTCCGGATGCAGGCCGATGGTCGGCTCGTCGAAGACGAAGAGCGTGCCGTCCTGCCGCCTCCCCATTTCCGAGGCCAACTTGAGTCTCTGCGCCTCGCCACCGGACAGAGCAGGTGTTGCCTCTCCGAGCGTCAGGTAGCCCAAACCTAGGCCTGACAGCGTTTCTAGGAGCGCGCCCACTTTCTTCAGGCCGCGCACGGCAACCCGGGCCTCGTCGACGCTCATCGCCATGATGTCGGGCAGGCTCAACCCATCACGGCGAATCGATGCCGCCTGCGCGCCGTAGCGGCTCCCCCGGCACTCGGTGCACTCGATGTCAACGTCGGGCAGGAACTGCACATCCAGGGTGATCTGCCCGGTCCCATCGCAGGTCGGACAACGCAGCGAGCCCGTGTTGTAAGAGAACGCACCGGGTTTCAGCCCGGCCACCTGCGCTTGCTCCGTGCGTGCAAAGGCCCGGCGCAGCTCGTCCAGCACGCCAGAGTACGTCGCCACAGTCGAGCGCACATTCACGCCGATCGGCGTCGCATCAATGAGGTTGACTCGTGACAGAGCGCCAGCATCCACGTCGCGCACGTGCGCGGGCAGCGACTCGCCAGCCAAGCGCGCACGCAGCGCGGGAACCAGCGACTCCAGGACGAGCGTCGTCTTACCCGACCCGCTCACGCCCGTGACGGCCGTCAGCGAGCCGATGGGAATGTCCACACTCAGGGGCCGCACCGTGTGTATCTGCGAGGTCTCCAGGTGAATCGCGCCGCGCCCATCGACGTCCGCGCCCCGATCTGACTCCCCGGCCGCACGCTTAACCCGACGCACCCCAGCCATGTACGGGCCGATGCGGGAGGCTGGGGCGTGGCAGGCCTCGTCGATCGGACCCTGGAAGATGACGCGACCGCCGTCCGCACCAGCTCCCGGGCCGATCTCGATGAGGTGGTCGGCGGCCCCCAGGACCCGCGTATCGTGGTCGACGACGACAACGGAGTTTCCATCGGCGATAAGCTCACGGATGATCGATAGGACACCGTCGACGTTGGAGGGGTGCAGGCCGATTGTCGGCTCGTCGAGGACGTAGAGGACACCGGTCGTCCGGTTGCGTACTGCGCGGGCGAGCTGCACGCGCTGGCGCTCGCCATTGGACAGCGTCGAGGACGCGCGGTCGAGGGACAGGTAGGACAGGCCAAGCTCCACGAGGCGATCCATCGGCTCGGTCATCTCGTTGACGATGACGCGGGCCATGGGTGCGACCTCGGCCGGGACGAGGCCGGGGACGCGGCGCACCCACTCGCGCAGTTCCGTGAGGGTCAGGCGAGAGGCCTCGCCAAGGTCGATGCCGGCGATGAGCGTCGAGCGTACCCTCTCCCCCAGGCGTGTGCCGTCGCATGCCGGGCACGTGCGGGTGATGAGGTACTTCTCGACGCGAGCGAGCGCTTTTTCATCTTTCGCTTTCGAGAGGGCATTTTCGACGGTGGCGACCGCGTTGAAGTAGGTGAAGTCCAGCTCCGCGCCACCGGTCTTGGTGGCGACGACGATGTGGCGTTTTTCGGCGGGCCCCTCGTAGACGATTGTCTTTTCGGCGTCGCTCAGATCCCGGAAGGGCACGTTCGTGCGCACGCCCATCTCGCGGGCGACGTCTTTCATGAGCTTCCACATGAGAGACCCCCAGGGGGAAACCGCACCCTCGTCGATGGTGAGGGATTCGTCGGGCACGAGGGACGCACGGTTGACGACGCGCTGGACGCCCGTCCCCTCGCACACCGGGCACGCGCCGGCTGAGTTGAAGGCCATCGCCTCCGCGCCGAGCCCGTAGAAAGATTCCCCGCACTGCGGGCACGTCAGGGGCACTTCCAGGGCGACGCCCAGCGAGGGCGGGACGCGGTGCCCGTTCGGGCACAGGTAGGAGCCCGCACGCGAGAACAGGAGGCGCAGGTGGTTGAGGAGTTCCGTCGCCGTGCCGAAGGTGGAGCGCACGTCGGGCACGCCCGGGCGTTGGCGCAGCGCGAGCGCGGCGGGCACGTGCGCCACCTCGTCGACCGAGGCCTTGGCGACCTGGGAGATGCGCCGACGCGTGTAGGTCGCCAGGGACTCCAGGTAGCGCCGCGATCCCTCGGCGTAGAGCGTGCCCAGGGCCAGGGAGGACTTGCCCGACCCGGACACACCTGCGACCGCGACGAACGCGTTCAGGGGAACGTCGACGTCCACGTTCTTCAGGTTGTGGACACGGGCGCCGCGCACGCGGATAACGCTCGGCACGTCAGAACCCGAGGCGTCCCAGCATCTTGGGGTCGGACTGCCAGTCCTTGGCGGTGCGCACGTGCAGGTCGAGGTAGACGCGCCTGCCCAGCAGTTCCTCGATGTGTGCGCGGGCCTGCGTGCCGATCTGCTTGAGGCGGCTTCCTTTGCGGCCGATGATGATGGCCTTCTGGGAGTCACGCTCGACATAGACGTTCACGTGAATGTCAAGCATCGGCGGGCGGTCGTCGCCCTCGCGACGCGGCCTCTCGATGATCTCCTCGACCTGGACGGCCAGGGAGTGCGGCAGCTCGTCGCGCACGCCCTCCAGGGCGGCCTCGCGGATGAACTCCGCAATGAGGGTGTCGCGCGATTCGTCAGTGACGTCACCTGACGGGTAGAGCGGCGGCGAGAGCGGCACCGTCTGCGCGAGCACCTCGCGCAGGTGATCGATGCCCTTGCCTTCCACGGAGGAGACCGGCACGATGGCCGCCCACTCCCCCAGCTTCTCGATGGAGAGCAGGTGCTTCATGACGCGGTCGCGCG
>USPB01000103.1 GCA_900556405.1 uncultured Actinomyces sp. | reverse complement strand
CTTGCTTCCGACGAGGCCCTGGCCGCGCTGCGTGAGAAGCTGACGAACAACTGAATCAGTCTTTGTGACTGAGCTTCGACTCGTCAGTTCACGTCAGTGAACGCATGAGTGGTGGCCCCCAGGTTTTCCTGGGGGCCACCACTTATTTGTCTGATTGTCCTCTCGCCTGATTTCCGGCCGCCGCGTGGCTCTCCCGCTGGGTGTGAGGCTGCTTGTGGCCCCACGGGTGTTCCGGGCGCCGGAGGCCCCGGCCGCCCGCGAGGCTAGGCGTCCTCACTTCGTTCGGAGCCGCGCCTCGAAGCCCGCCCGTGCCCTCCGGTCCCTCCGGCGCCCTCCACACCAGTGGGGCCCGGCCCCGTTACCACCCACGGGCAACGCAGTCAGGCCCCCTAGGTCTCGCGATGACGGGTTACTCAACAATGTCGCACGTAATTCCCTTGTGAATGTTTCAAACGTTGAAGTTGCATCGTTGGAATTGCAACGTTTTGAGAGGATCTCGAAAACTGACCCCTTGAAATTATGTGCGACTTTTGTTCTGGCTGACGTCGTGGCCTCGTCGCACAGATAACGAGACACCGCTCAACAATGATGCTGTGCGCGGTCTGGCGCTGACAGTGATTAGGTCGCCGAGCGCTTCATCACTGCCAGGTCGACGCACGCGCCGATCAACGCCGCGACGACGGTGGGGAGGATCCAACCGAGCTGATTTGCTTGAAGCGGGCTCAACATGAGCACGGAGTTGAAAGCGTCTGTCGCTACGCCGACATGTGCCAGTGTCGTTGCCGCAGACCATGCCGCTGCCATCCACGTGCCCAGACGGAAGGCCCACAGTGCCGGGGTAGCCAGGCGCAGCGGATGAGTCGCGATGGTCAGGAAGACGATGGTGATCGCAATAGGGTAGAGGAATGTGATGATTGGTACCGCGATCGCGAGCACTGAACTGAGTCCGGCGGACGCCAGCACGAACGAGATAATCGTGAAGACGATCATCCATGCACGGTAGGAAATGGCCGGCAGCAGCCGGTGGAAAAACTCCGATGTCGCGGCGATCAAGCCGACGGCCGTCGTCATGCAGGCCGTCAGAACGATCAGGCCGAAGACGATCTGGCCGGGCCAGCCCATCGTCATCTGGGCAGCATCGGCGAGCAGGGTTGCACCGTCGCTGTAGCTTTGAGCATTCGGGATCACGTGGCCGATGAGGCCCAACCCAACGTAGACGACGCCGAGCAGCGATCCTGCGATAATCGCCGCAGTCGACGTACGACGCACGACCTTCGCGCCGATGCCGCCCCCCGTATGTCCCAGCGACGTGACGACGATGATGCCAAAGGCCAGAGCGGCAATTGAGTCCATCGTCATGTAGCCTTCCAGGAGGCCCGCGGCAAGGGGAGACGCCGTGTACTCCCCGGTCGGCGCATCGTGTGAGGCTGGCAGGGATGCCAGGCAGAGGAACACCAGGAGGATGAGAAGCCCGAGCAGGATTGGGGTGAGCACTTTGCCGAGCGCATCGATGATGTGTCCGGGATTCCAGCACAGGTAGAAGGCGATCGCAAAGAAAATAAAGCTGAAGATGATCGATGCGGTGAGAGACTTCGTCCCGATGATGGGTGCGACGGCGGTCGAGAACGACACCGCACCCGTACGGGGCAGCGCGTAGAAAGCGCCGATCGACAGATACACCATGACGGAAAAGACGAGCCCGAAGGGCTTGCCCGCTCGACTGACAAGATCGCGGATGTCAGTGCCCGACAGAGCGATCGTGATGATCGAAATGACGGGCAACGCGACGCCGCCGATGAGGAATCCGATCATCGCGGGCGCGAAGTTGGTGCCTGCGGACGCGCCCATGATTGGCGGGAAAATCAGGTTACCTGCCCCGAAGAACATGGAGAAGAGCGTCAGGGAGGTCGCGATGAGGACCGCGATGCCTGAACGCCCAGTGGAATCGTCATTGACTGTCTGCGTCACTGCTACTCGCTTGATGATGTGGGTTCTCTAACAGCTCCAATTCTTGCATGGGGGCGGCTATATGCAACAGCTGGCGCGTTACTCTGAAGGGATGACCAAGACTCTGAGCAGCGGGGCTTGCACGGCCACCCTCATTCGCCCGCCTGGCGTGCCTCGCACCCGGGGCCCGCGCCGCATCGTCGCGGTCAGCGGGGGCATCGGTTCGGGCAAGTCGTCGGTGACGCGCGTGTTCGCGTCGAAGGGTGCCGTCATTGCCGACGCGGATGCTATTGCGCGAGAGATTCTTGAACCGGGTGAGCCGGCGCTCGACGAGGTCGCACGGGAGTTTGGAAACGACCTCATCGGGGACGACGGCAGCTTGGACCGGGCGCTCCTGGCAGCCCGGGTATTTGGAGGCGAAGGGGCCGACGAACGGGTCGCCCGGCTGAATGCCATCACGCACCCCGTTATCGAGGCCCGAGCGTGGTCAATGCTGCGTGGAGCCCCTGAGGGCACCCTCGCGGTCTACGATATCCCGCTCCTCATCGAAGGAGACCAGGCGGATCGCTTCGACGCGGTCGTCATTGTGGATGCGCCCATCGAGGCGCGCATCAAGCGTTTGGAGGGCAGGGGAGTGGCCCCCGAGGACGCGCGTGCACGCATCCGCGCCCAGGCCTCGTCGCAGGAGCGCCGTGCCATCGCTTCCATCTGGATCGACAACGAGGGCAGCGTCGCCGACCTCGAGAAGGTCGCAGGCCTGGTCTACGAGCGTTGGCTGACCCCGGACGTGCCCATCCTTGATTGACGAGGCCGTGGCGCTCCACGCTCCCCGCGAACCCGTGCGCTTTGTGCGGGCACCTCACGCACCTGGACGGTAGCGTAGGAGCGTGAGCGAAATCCCCGTCATCCGCCAAGACAAGGCTTTTGAGGTTATCTCCCCCTACACGCCGTCGGGCGACCAGCCGAAGGCGATCCGTGAGCTGGCTGCGCGCATTCGCGACGGCGAGCAGGACGTGGTCCTCATGGGTGCGACCGGTACGGGTAAGAGCGCGACCACCGCGTGGCTCATCGAAGAGCTGCAGCGCCCCGCACTGGTGCTTGAGCCTAACAAGACGCTCGCCGCGCAGCTGGCGGCAGAATTCCGTGAATTGCTGCCGGGTAACGCTGTCGAATACTTCGTGTCGTACTACGACTACTACCAGCCCGAGGCGTACGTTCCCCAGACGGACACCTTCATCGAGAAAGACTCGTCGATCAACGACGAGGTTGAGCGGTTGCGCCACAGCGCCACGAACTCGCTGCTCACGCGGCGCGACACTGTCGTCGTCTCCTCCGTGTCCTGCATCTACGGCCTCGGTACCCCCGAGGAGTACGTGGCGCGCATGATCGAGCTCGAGCGCGGCATGATCATCGACCGTGACGCGCTGCTGCGTCGCTTCGTCGCCATGCAGTACGTGCGTAACGACATGGCGTTCACGCGCGGCACCTTCCGCGTGCGCGGCGACACGATCGAGATCATCCCGGTGTATGAGGAGCTCGCGATTCGCATCGAGATGTTCGGCGACGAGATCGATTCTCTCGCGGTGCTGCACCCGCTCACCGGCGACGTGATCGACCAGGTTGACCACACCTACCTGTTCCCCGCTTCGCACTATGTGGCGGGTGAGGAGCGCATGAAGAAGGCGATTGCTTCGATCGAGGACGAGCTTGACGACCGCCTCGCGTGGTTCCGCGCGCAGAACAAGCTGCTTGAAGAGCAACGCCTGCGCATGCGCACAACGTTCGACCTGGAGATGCTCAAGGAAATCGGATCCTGCTCGGGCGTGGAAAACTACTCGCGCCACATCGACGGGCGAGGCCCGGGCACACCCCCGCACACGCTCCTGGATTACTTCCCCGACGACTTCCTGCTCATCATCGATGAGTCGCACGTGACCGTCCCACAGATCGGCGCGATGTTCGAAGGTGACATGTCGCGTAAGCGCACCCTTGTCGACTACGGATTCCGCCTGCCCTCGGCGATGGACAACCGCCCGCTCAAATGGGATGAGTTCACGCAGCGCATCGGCCAGACCGTCTACCTCTCCGCGACGCCCGGGCCCTATGAGCTTGAGCGCTCCGACGGGGTGGTCGAGCAGATCATTCGTCCGACGGGCCTCGTCGATCCGCTCGTTGTCGTCAAACCCACCGAGGGGCAGATCGACGATCTCCTCGAACAGGTGCGTCTGCGCGTCGAACGCGATGAGCGCGTCCTCGTCACCACCCTCACCAAGAAGATGGCCGAGGAGCTCACGACCTACCTGGCCGAGCGCGGCGTCAAGGTCGAGTATCTGCACTCCGATGTCGACACGCTGCGCCGCGTCGAGCTGCTGCGCGAACTACGCCTGGGCACCTTCGACGTGCTCGTCGGTATCAACCTGCTGCGCGAGGGCCTGGACCTGCCCGAGGTCTCCCTCGTCTCGATCCTCGACGCCGACAAGGAAGGCTTCCTGCGCTCGACCCGTTCCCTTATTCAGACGATTGGCCGCGCCGCCCGAAACGTGTCCGGCGAGGTCCACATGTACGCCGACAACATGACGGATTCGATGAACGAGGCCATCTCGGAGACCATGCGCCGTCGCGAGATCCAGATCGCCTACAACAAGGAACACGGCATCGACCCGCAGCCGTTGCGCAAGAAGATCTCCGACGTCACCGACATGCTGGCACGCGAGCAGGTCGACACGCAGACGTTGCTCGAGGGCGGATACCGCAAGGAGAAGAGCAAGCGGGAGCGTACCGAGGCGACCGGTGGCGGTCGCGCCGTGACGTCGGGCCAGCGTGCCGAAGCTGAGCTCGCCGAACTCATCGAGGAGCTATCTGCCCAGATGATGACCGCCGCCCAGCACCTCCAATTCGAGGTCGCTGCTCGCCTGCGCGACGAAATCGAAGACCTCAAGAAGGAACTGCGTGCCATGAAGCGAGCGCACTGAGCGCGCTTTCCGCCCGGCATGGTCAGACATGGGAGGTAGCCCGGGCCTCGTCTCGTGGGGCCAGCGCGCACCGTCAAGGCGACAGACGCCACTTGTTATCAATCATCGGACAGTGGCTGTGTCCGACTAGGATAGAGATGTAAGCGGAGGGGAGTACTCCCACCAACAGTGGCGTCGTCACCACGACGGCCCGCCCACGCGGCGCGGCCTCCGGCGTCACTGGCCAGGTATTTCTGGCGGGAAGAGACCTCCGGTACCCGACTCGTACCGGAGGCACCCGTATGCACGTGCACGCGCTCGCCTGGATCGTCCTGGCGGCCATCATCCTCACCATGATCGTTGTCGACATCGTCGGCCACGTCCGTACCCCCCACGAACCCACTCTGAAGGAAGCGGCCTGGTGGTCGCTTGCCTACATCGTCATTGCCCTGGTCTTTGGTGGCATTGTCTGGGCCTTGTGGGGGCCGGAATACGGCCAGGAATACCTCGGCGGTTACATCACCGAGAAAGCGCTCAGTATTGACAATCTCTTCGTGTTTGTCATCATCCTGTCCTCTTTCCGCGTGCCGCGTAAGAACCAGCAGGAGGTCCTGCTGGCCGGCATCGTCATCGCCCTCGTATTGCGGCTTCTTTTCATTCTGGCCGGCGCAGCGCTCATCGAAAACTTCTCGTGGGTCTTCTACCTGTTCGGCGCATGGCTGCTGTGGACTGCGATCAGCCAGGTCCGTGAAGGCTCTGGCGACGATGATGATGAGGAGTACCGTCCGCCGTCAATCGTGCGCTGGGTGTCGAAGATTGTTCCGGTCACCGATGGCTTCATCGGTTCGCGTATGCTCTACCGTCACGGGGGCCGCACCTATATCACGCCCATGCTCCTGTGCGTGATCGCGATCGGCACCGCCGACGTCATGTTTGCCGTCGACTCGATCCCTGCGATCTATTCGCTGACCTCCGAGGCCTACCTGGTCTTTGCCGCTAACGCGTTCTCACTGCTCGGCCTGCGTCAGCTCTACTTCCTCATCGACGGCCTGCTGGATCGTATCGTCTTCCTCCACTATGGCCTCGCCGCTATTCTCGGCTTCATCGGTTTCAAGCTCATCAACCACGCGCTGCACACGAACGAGCTGCCCTTCATTAACGGCGGTCACGAGGTTTCTACTATCCCCGTGCCATCGATCGCGTTCTCGCTCTGCTTTATCGTGGTGACAATTCTCGTCACGGTCGTGGCATCTCTCGCGGTTTCTCGCAAACGGCGTGCGTGAGAAGAGCTTGGTGCGGGAGAGCGCTAAAATTTCCTCGTTGGATAGTTAAGAGGTACTCATGGTTGTTCATCCGTGGGCGTGGGGCATTCTCGCCCTCGTTGCCATCGGTTTGGTCGTGCTCGATTTCCTCGGGCATGCGCGTAATCCACACCCGCCCACGGCTGGCGAGGCTGCTCGCTGGACCCTGTTCTACGTTGGTTTGGCCGGTATCTTCGGTGTTGGAATTTGGTTGACCAACGGCTGGCTCTACGCCCAGGAGTTCTACGCGGGCTGGGCGATGGAGTGGTCTTTGTCCGTGGACAACCTTTTCGTGTTTATCCTGATCCTGAAAGCGTTCCGGGTCCCGCGAGAGAACCAGCAGAAGGCGCTGCTCTTCGGCATCGTCATCGCACTGCTGCTGCGCCTCGTGTTCATTCTGTTGGGTGCCGCGCTCGTTGCGCGCTTCTCCTGGGTGTTCTTCATTTTCGGCGTGTGGCTGCTGTGGACGGCTTTCTCGCAGATCAAAGAGACCGCGACCGGTGGAGGAGACGACGAGGAGTACGAGGAGAACGCCTTCATCCGCGTCGTGCGCCGTGTCCTTCCCATCACGGACGGCTTCATTGGCGACCGTATGCTCTACCGTCACGGCGGACGTACGTACCTCACTCCGCTGTTCGTCGTCGTGCTGGCGCTGGGATCCGCCGACCTCATGTTTGCCTTCGACTCGATTCCAGCGATCTTCGGCATCACCTCGCAGGCGTTCCTGGTGTTCGCGTGCAACGTGTTCGCGCTCATGGGGCTGCGTCAGCTGTTCTTCCTGGTGGACGCTCTCCTCGGCAAACTCGTGTACCTGGGTTACGGCCTCGGAGTCATCCTGAGCTTTATCGGTATTAAGCTGATTCTCGAGGCCCTGCATGCCAACACGCTGCCGTTTATCAACGGCGGTCGGGGAATCGAGTGGGCGCCGGAGATTTCGGTGTCCGTGTCGCTGGGAGTCATCGTCGTGAC
>USPB01000102.1 GCA_900556405.1 uncultured Actinomyces sp. | reverse complement strand
GCCCCCGGCAGCCAGGTTGTGACTGCCAACGGCTGCGGGACCTATGAGGAATCGGCGCGACGGGCGTTCGGCGACTGGGAGAAATGGTTGTCCGAGACGCAGCACTAAAGTGTCATGTGTGCCACAATGTGTGTATGACTATTTCTGTGCTGCGTGGCCGTCTGGTTCTGGAAAACTCCGTCGTGGAAGACGGAATTATTGAGTTCGACGGCGCGACTATTACCCGTGTGTGTCCCGTTTCTGACTATGAGGGCGAGGTGCCCGAGGCCAGTGATTCGACCTATCTGCCCGGCCTCGTCGATGTGCACTGCCACGGTGGCGGTGGAGAGTCCTTCCCCAACGCCGAGACCGCCGAGGCTGCTCTCGTTGCTGTCCTCGAGCATCGCCGTCACGGCACGACCTCCCTGGTCGCGTCCTGCGTGACCGCCTCCGCCGAGGTGCTGCGTGCGCGTGCGAAGACCCTGGCCGAGCTGGCCAAGGCCGACGAACTCGCCGGTATCCACTTTGAGGGGCCGTTCGTTTCTCATGAGCGCTGCGGTGCTCAGGACCCAACCTACATCGTTGATCCCGACGCCGACCTGACTCGCACTCTGATTGACGATTGCCAGGGCTACGCGCTGTCGATGACGCTGGCCCCTGAGAAGCCCAACGCCTACGGTCCCGGATCGGTTGCCGAGGCCCTCATCGATGGGGGAGCGGTACCTTCCTGGGGCCACACGGATTCCAACTCGGTGAAGGCGCGCGAGGCTTTGGCCTACTCGCGAGAGCATTTCGCGAAGGCGGAGACCAAGCGAGGCCCCCGTGCGACGATCACGCACCTGTTCAACGGCATGCGCCCGCTGCACCACCGCGACACCGGCCCGATCGCCGAATTCCTCTCGGACGCCGCGCGCGGCGGCGCCGTCGCCGAGCTCATCTGCGACTCCATCCACGTCGACCCCACGCTCGTGCGTGACGTGTACGAGCTGGTCGGCCGCGAGCACGTCGTGCTCATCACCGACGCGATGGCTGCCGCTGGAATGGCCGACGGCGAGTACACACTCGGCCCCCAGGACGTCATCGTCAAGGATGGTGTTGCCCGCCTGGCTCAGGGCAATGCCATCGCCGGTGGAACGGCCCACCTGATGGACTGCGTGCGCGTTGCCGTCACCAAGGGCGGGATCCCGCTTGTCGACGCCGTGTACATGGCCTCCGTGCAGGGTGCCACGATCCTGGGCGACGATACGATTGGTTCACTCGCGCCGGGGAAGAAGGCTGACATCGTCGAGGTCGATGGCGACCTCCTCGTGCGCCGCGTCTGGCGACGTGGCACTGTGGTTGCGTGAGAGGCAAACGAAGCAAGAAACGACCGTGGGGCGAGGCGCGTCCATTACAGATGGAGCGCCTCGCCTCCGTGCCGCGTACGGAGCGAGGACCGGACGGGCTGGACTATCAGGTGCGTCGTCTTCCCAGCGCGGCCAAGGAATATACCTGCCCGGCTTGCCTGCGTCCGATTCCGCAGGGCAGCGCCCACATCGTTGCGTGGCCTGAAGAGGCGCCCTTCGGCCTCCCTCAGGGTGTTGACGCTCGCCGTCACTGGCACTCGGAGTGTTGGCGCCGTGGCCTGCGACCGCTGTGACGTGCGGATGTGATGTATCACTGCCCGGGGTGCGGATTCGGCCATGCCCGCGGTGAGCACGTAAAGTGGGGACTGAAGAATGCCCGCAGTGTGGGCATTGGACGTGAGGAGCAACCGTGGAACTGTTTAAGCGATACATGGCGGCATCGTCAATGGGCGTTGTCGCTCTTGTATGCGTGCTCGTCGGGCTGCTCGGCGTGACCGTGCTGCGGCCGCCGACGCATCAGGTGTCGTCCGTTGAATCTCCGACGGATCTGATCATGACCCGCGGCAACGTGCTGTCGATCGTGAAGGACGACGTGACGGTCACCGCGACGTCGAAGTCCGGTGCCCCCGTGACTCTGAGCATTGGCACGACGCAGGATGTGAAGGGCTGGATCGGCGATGCGGCCTACACCGAGGTCATCGGCGTCGAGTCGGATCGCACGAAGCTCAAGGCTGAGTCTCACGCTGCGGTCGCCTCTGGTCAAACCGCCCCCGCAGCTCCTTCCACGCCCGCACAGTCGGGCGCTCAGTCCGGCGTCCAGTCGGGAGCCCAGCCCCTCGCCGATCCGACTTCCGCAGACCTGGTTGCGCAGCTGGCCTCGTCCGATATGTGGTTCAAGCAGGCCAGCGGTCAGGGGAGCGTCAGCCTGGATCTGGAGAACGTTCCGTCCGGTCGTTCCGCTCTGGCTGCCTCCGCGGCCGGTCCGGGCGACCTCACGCTGACCCTGACGTGGAAGGTCGAACAGACCAACACCCTGGCAATCATCGCTTTCCTGGCTGCCTGCGTCTTTGCGCTGATCGCTCTCGCGCTGTTCCTCACGCGCTGGCAGCTCCTGCGTCTGCGCAAGATCCGCGAGGCCCGCATCGAAGAGCGCCGTAAGGCGGATTCCCTGGAGACCTCGTCGATTAACTCCACGGCTGTCGCAGAGCGTATCGCCGCCGCCCGTGACTCGTCCCCGGCACCTGCTCCCGTCCAGGACACCGAGGCCGTCAATGAGGCCGCTTCCTCGAAGGATTTAGCTGGTTCCGCTCCCGATGAGACGCAGTCCGAGGAGAAGGCGCAGTGGGGTGCGGCCGCCTACACGCCGGCTGGCGAGGAACCCGCAGGTGATACCCCGGCCCTAGAGCAGCCCTCGCAGGAGACAGCCCTCGTTGACGAGCGCTCTCAGGACGCCACCAGCGCCGCCGAAGAGAGTGCGCCTGCCATCGAAGAAAACACCGGCAAGCCCGCAGCCGAGTCGGCGCCTCAGGACGAGTACGTTCCCGACCCGCTCACGGACACGTTCGAGCGTCGCGGACGCCACGGCCTCGACAATGGGCCGATTGATCAGGATCCGCCCGAGCGCGCCACGACCGATACCGGCGTCATCGACCTGTCCGGTATTCGTGGCGGTCGCACGCTTCCCTCGCGTCGCGCGCTGCGCGAGGCCCGCAACAACGGTGAGCAGACGCTCGTCGTTGATGGCCAGGAATTCAACACGGGTCTGATTCCGGTCACGCGTCCTCGCGCGGCCGAACCTGCCGCTCCGACCTCGGCGCCTGATGACGATGCGTCGAAGACCGGCGGCTGGACCTCAATCATGTCCGGTTGGCTCAAAGACCGCGAGGAAGGCAAGTGATGAAGAGACGGACCGCAGCGGTAGCGACCGCCGCCCTCCTGATGGCATCGACGCTCGGGCTGAGCGCATGCTCCAACGAGATCGTCGCCCAGTCGGGCGAGGAGACGCAGAGCGCCGCGAACCTGGATCTCGAGCGCATCTCCTCCGTCCTCAGCGCGACGGGCAGTGCCATGACGACCGCGGACGCGTCGCTGAACGCACAGGATCTGTCGGGCCGCGTTTCCCAGGGGGCGCTGGCCTACCGCACCGCTCAGTACGCGCTGGCCACGGCCTCGGGCCAGGCCCCGCAGGCCCTGGACTTTACCCCGGCGTCCCTGGCGATCACGAACTCCGATTCGTGGCCGCGCGCGATCTTCAATATCTCCGCCTCCTCCACGACGGCACTGCCTGTCCTGCAGGTGTATGTGCAGGACTCGGCGCGCTCGGACTACCAGCTGACGAACTACGCGCGACTGCTCGGCGGCACCCAGCTGACGCTGCCCCCCGTGGGCACTGGCTCGGCTTACGTGACCGGTGACTCCGAGGGATTCGTCGTGAGTCCGCAGGCCGCTCTGTCGCAGTACATTACGATGCTCAACTCGGGCAGTCAGGATACGTCGCAGTTCCCCGCGGACGACTTCACGAAGACCTACCTGACGGGCATCAGCGACCTGAACTCGTCGGTGAGCGCTGCAGGCTCCGTGACTGCCGCGGCGACCGCGACGGACTACCCGATCTCGGGACTGGTGCTGCAGGATGGTTCGGCTCTCGTCGCCGCTAACTTCAAGTACACGCTGACCTACCAGCGCACCGTCGCAGGCGCGACGATGAACCTGGGTGGAAAGACCGCGACGATGAGCTCTGGCGGCACGACGGTGGAGGGGACGGCGACCGCGGATTACCTGGCGACCGTCCTCATGCGCATCCCTTCGAAGACTGCCGGTGGAACCCCTCAGGTCGTCGGCGGTGAGTACACGATCGTGTCCGTGGCGCTGGATCCTTCCTCCAGCCCGGGCTGATTTTCACCCACAGCGCACATGTCGTCCCCGTGTCTTTGAGTCGCGGGGACGACACATATCATCGTTGATAGAAACACTTCAGCCACGAAGAGGACCATCATGACCACGCCTGACCCCCGTCCCACATCCGAGGCGATGCCCATGCCCGCAGACTCGCACGGAGCTGTCGACCTGTCGGCCCGCCAGAGCGCTCCCGGCGCCGCGCAGGAGAGCACTCCGGCAGCGGGGGAGGGCCTGCACATCCCGCTGATCACCACCACGGACGAAGAGAACTTCCAGGACGTCATGTCCACCTCGCAGGCCGTGCCGGTCATCATGGTCATGTGGTCGCCGCGTTCGCTCGAGTCCAAGCCCACCCTGGCCATGCTCGAAGAGATCGCGCGTGAGAACGCGGGGAAGTTCCAGCTGGTCGAGGTTGATATCGACAAGGCTCCCGCGATCGCTCAGGCCTTCCAAATTCAGGGCGTGCCCACGGTGGTCGCTCTCGTGGGTGGGCGTCCCGTTCCGCTGTTCCAGGGCGGCGCCGCGAAGGAGCAAGTGCTCCCCGTCATTTCGCAGGTCCTCGAGGCTGCGACGCAGATGGGCATCACGGCGCGCATCGCCGTGGCCGCCGAAGATACGGTCGCTCCGACTCCGCCCGAGCACGAGGCCCCGCTGGCGGCCGAGGCCGCCGGCAACCTCGACGAGGCCATCGCGGGTTGGGAGAAAGTCATCGAGCTGAATCCGCGCGACGAGGACGCGAAGTCTCACCTGTCGCGCGTGCGCCTGGCAGCCCGCAGTGCCACAGCCGACACCACTGACCCCACGGCCCGTGCGGATGCGCTGTTCGCCGCGGGCGACGCTGCCGGTGCCTTTGACGTGCTGCTTGACCTGCTGGCCGCCTCCACGGATGCCGAGGAGCGCGACGCGCTGCGCCTTCGTCTCTTGGACCTCTTCCGCGTCGCGGGATCGACGCCCGAGGTTTCCAAGGCTCGTACGCGCCTGGCGATGCTCCTCATGTGATACCGTCGTGCCAACGCACAGGTGCGGAAAGGGGCCGTCATCATGGCTGCATGGATCATCGTTGTTCTCGTGTTCGTCTCCGTCGTTGTGTGGTACGGATGGCATTCGACGCACAACGAGCTGACGAAGAAAATCGACCGGGAGCCCGATCCGGAGGCTCGGCGCGAACTGATCAAGCTTCAGGGGCAGATAGACCGGGGCAGGGCGGGCTTCTAAGGACCGCACTCGTACACCGCCGCGCGCCGCAGCCGCACCGAGCAGATAACGAACGAGGCCGGAGCAGGAAACCCTGCCCCGGCCTCGCCGTATCAACCTATGGCGTCAGCGCACCTGCGAGGCGGGCACCAGCCACACGGCACCCAGCGGCGGCACGCGCAGAGACACGGAGACAGGGCGACCGTTCCACGGGGTGTCCTCGGCGGTGATGGTACCGACGTTGACCACGCCCGAGCCACCGAACTCCTCGGCATCCGTGTTGAGGATCTCGACCCACTCGCCGCCGAACGGCAGGCCCACGCGGTAGCCCTCGTGCGGGTTTCCAGCGAAGTTCGAGATGCACACGACGACCTCGCGGTTGCCCGCCTCGTCCGTTCCCTTACGCAGGTAGGAGATCAGGTTGTGGTCACCGTCCGAGGCGTCGATCCACTCGAAGCCCGTGTAGTCGTCGTCCCACATGGCGGGGGAGGAGGCGTAGATCGCGTTGAGGCGCTCCACGAGAGCCGCGACGCCGGCGTGGCCCTCCTGATCCAGCAGCCACCAGTCGAGGGAGTAGGACTCGTTCCACTCCTGCTCCTGGCCGATTTCCTGACCCATGAAGAGGAGCTGCTTGCCCGGGTGGCTCCACTGGTAGGCGTACAGAGAACGCAGGCCAGCCAGGCGCTGCCACTTGTCGCCGGGCATCTTCGAAATCAGCGAGCCCTTGCCGTGCACGACCTCGTCGTGCGACAGAGGCAGCACGTAGTTCTCGGAGAAGGCGTACACCAGGGAGAACGTGAGCTCGCCGTGGTGCCAGCGGCGGTTGACCGGATCCTCGCTGAGGTAGCGCAGCGTGTCGTTCATCCAGCCCATGTTCCACTTCATGCCGTAGCCGAGGCCACCGCCGGAGGTCGGGGCGGTCACGCCGGGCCACGCCGTGGACTCCTCGGCGATCATGACGATGCCGGGGTAGCGACGGTACGCGGTCGCGTTGGCTTCCTGGATGAACTCGATGGCCTCCAGGTTCTCGCGGCCACCGTACTGGTTGGGACGCCACTGGCCGTCCTTGCGCGAGTAGTCCAGGTACAGCATCGAGGCCACGGCGTCGACGCGCAGTCCGTCGATGTGGAAGTCTTCGAGCCAGTACAGGGCGTTGGCGACCAGGAAGTTACGCACCTCGCGGCGGCCGAAGTTGAAGACGTAGGTGCCCCAGTCGGGGTGCTCGCCGCGCAGCGGGTCCGGATCCTCGTACAGCGGGGTGCCGTCGAAGCGGGCCAGCGCGAAGTCGTCCTTCGGGAAGTGGGCGGGAACCCAGTCGAGGATGACGCCGATGCCCGCGCGGTGGAAGGCGTCCACGAGGTAGCGGAAGTCGTCCGGGGTGCCGTAGCGTGAGGTGGGGGCGTAGTAGGAGGTCACCTGGTAGCCCCACGAGCCGCCGAAGGGGTGCTCGGCGAGCGGCATGAACTCCACGTGCGTGAAGCCCATCTGCTTGACGTAGGGGACCAGTTCGTCGGCCAGCTCACGGTAGCCCAGGCCCTGGCGCCACGAGCCAGCATGGACCTCGTAGATGGACATGGGGCCGGTGTGGACGTTGCGGTCCTTGCGGGTGGACATCCACTCCTGGTCGGTCCACTCGTGGAAGTAGTCGGTGACGACCGAGGCGGTGGCCGGGGGGATCTCGGTGGCGCGGGCCAGCGGGTCGGCCTTCTGGAACCAGTTGCCGCCGGGGCCCTGGATCTCGAACTTGTAGCG
>USPB01000101.1 GCA_900556405.1 uncultured Actinomyces sp. | reverse complement strand
AAATATGATCGACACCTGTGCGGCGTCGCCATCGTCGCGCGCAAACCCAAGGAGAGCCAATGAGCCTGTCCCTCGATTCGAACACCGAGGTCCCCACGCCCATCATGACGGATCTGCAGGACATCGCCTCGATGATCCAGGTCAACGAGGAAGCCACGGTGTCGCGCACCGTCATGCATGCTGAGGGCGTGCGCCTGGTGCTCTTCAGCTTCGATAAGGACGAGATCCTCAGCGAGCACACCGCCGCGATGCCCGTCATCCTGCACACCCTCGAGGGCGCCCTCGAGATCGAGGCCGACGGCCGTACCGTTGTCCTCAAGCCCGGCGACGTTATCCACTTCGGCACGCGCCTGCCGCACGCCCTGCGCGCGCTCGAGCCCTCGAAGATGGCCCTGTACATGCTCGATCGCCGCGAGCGCCCCAAGGCCTGAGGCCCCGACACTGTGCGGCGGGCCCCGTCCTCGTGAGGTGATGCACGAGGCCGGGGCCCGTTTGTCGTATCCGCGGCGGGTGAGTGGGGCATCGGAGCCCCGCGAGGCGTTACTTCAGTGACGCCTTGCCGGCGCCCTTGGCGACGAGCCAGAGGCCGACCTCGACGATGAGCCCCGAGACGATGAAGACGATGGGCACGGAGATGCGCGCGTCCATGAGTGTGGTGGCGGCCAGGGCGATGCCGTGGGCGGTGCCCAGGACGCCGCCGCAAAAGAGGATGGGCCAGGCGGCGCGATGCGCGCGCTCCCAGTCCTGCGAGCCCGGCTCGACGCCCTGAAGGCGCAACCCCAGGGGCGGGCGGCACACGCCGGCGCGTGCGGTCAGCCCGGACATGAAGAGGTAGAGGCCGCCCGCGATGAGAGCGAGAGCGAGAAGCAGGAAGACGGTGATCAGTCCGACGTGCACGGGAACCCCTTGGAAGATGAGCGTTTCACGGCCGTTTCACGAGGGGCCGCGCGACCATTCTACCCGGCCCCGGCCTCGTCGCCGCTGAGGCGGGCGGGCAGCAGCGGGCAGCGGCGGGCGGAAACGTTGGCCTCCGAGACAAGCGCGAACCAGCCCCGCTTAGAAGTAACAGGCGATCGGGCCGTGGGGGCCGGGAACGACGGTGACGGGGGTGTCGAAGATGTCGGTGAGGACCTCGTCGCGCATGATCTCTTCGGGCGTGCCCATGAAGGCGACCCTCCCGTCTTTGAGCGCGCAGATCTGCGAGGCGTAGCGCGCCGCGAAGTTGATGTCGTGCAGGACGATGACGATCGTGCGCGAAAACTCGAGGGCCGCCCGCTCCAGCATCCGCATCATCTCGACGCTGCGCGCGATATCCAGGTTGTTGAGGGGCTCGTCCAGCAGGACGTACTCCGTCTCCTGGGCGAGCACCATCGCGACATAGGCGCGCTGGCGCTGGCCGCCCGAGAGCTGATCCAGGTAGCGCCCCTCAAGCTTCTCCAGGTCCAGGAAGCCGATGTAGCGGTCGATGATGGCCTCGTCCTCGGCACTGAGGCGTCCCTTCGAGTGTGGGAACCGGCCGAAACCCACCAGCTGACGCACTGTCAGGCGCGAAATGAAGTGGTTCTCCTGGCGCAGGATCGACAGGGTGCGTGCCAGCTCGGCGGACTTCGTTGTGGCCACGTTGAGGCCGCCGACCTCGATCGTGCCCTCGTCGATGCCCAGGAGGCGCCCGATCATGGTGAGGATCGTGGACTTGCCCGCGCCGTTGGGGCCCACGAGCGCCGTGATGCCGCCCTTCGGAATATCGAGGGAGACCGCGCCGATGCGCACCGACGGCGAGTATTGCTTGACGACGGAATCGATGGAGATCACAGGCGGCCCTTCCGCAAAATAGTGACGATGAACGCGAGTCCACCGACGAACTCGATAATGATGGAGACGACGCCCTGCGTGTTGAACACGTGATTCATGATGAAATACGCGCTGGCCAGGATCGCGGCGCCCAGGGCGACGGACATCGCGAAAATGTAGCGGTGATCGTGCGTGTCCGAGAACTGGTAGGCCAACGTGGCCACGAGGAACCCGAGGAAGGTCATGGGACCCACGAGCGCGGTCGACGTGGCCATGAGGATCGACACCAGGACGAGGACGAGCACGGACGTGCGACGGTGATTGAGTCCCAGGTTCGTGGCCGTCTCGCGCCCGAGGGAGAGCACCGACAGCTGGCGGGTGAGCGCGACGAGGGCGATCGCCGCGACCGCGACGAGCGGCACCGCGATCGGGAAGTACTCCTTTTGCGCGTTCGCGATCGAGCCGAAGAGGCGCGCGGTCAGCACGTCGAACTCCGAGGGCGTGAGCAGCCTCTGCATGAACGTCGAGATTGAACCGAGGCCCGCGCCCAGCATGACGCCGATGAGGAGCATCGCGTGCATCGAGGCCCGCTGCGAGGTGAGCAGCCACGAGTACAGCGCGAGCGTGAGCGCGATCATGAGGGCGAGCTGCCCGACGAAGTTCCCGACTGTCGCCGACGCGTTGAGGCCGGCCACGCCCAGGAAGAAGATCGTGGAAGTGTGGATCGCCCGGTACAGGGACTCAAACCCGAGGATTGAGGGCGTGATGATGCGGTTGTTCGCCACCGTCTGGAAGGCGACCGTCGCCATGCCCTGGCACACCGCCACGATGGCGATCGCGAGGACCGCGAAGGCGCGCCTGCGAGCGAGCCTCCAGAACACGGGGGTGCCGAACTGCGCGGGGTTCTTCCACGCGATGAGGCCGATGCAGGCGAGGATCGCGACCGCGCACACAACCCCGAAGAGGATCCACCAGCGGCGCCGGGCAGCCGGGGAGGTGAACGCGCCGGTGCGCCGAGCGGGGCGCTTCGCGTGGGCGGACGAGGCCGGGGCCGGGGAAGCGGGGACGGCCTCGGGGCGTTCGGTGGAGGGTGGGATGCTCACAGGGTGGCCCCCTTCCTGGCCTGGCGCAGCACGAGCGCAATGAAAACGAAAGCGCCGAGGACGCCCAGGATGACCGAGACGGGCATTTCGAAGGGGGAGATGATCGTGCGGGCCAGCAGGTCCGTGACCGTCACGAGCGCGATGCCGGCCAGGCACACCCAGGGGAGGTTGGTGCGCAGGTTGTCGCCCATGGACATGGACACGAGGTTGGGGACGATGAGGCCCAGGAAGGGAAGCGATCCGACGACGACGGTGACGACGCCGGTGGTAACGGCCACGAGCCCCGTTGCGATCAGGATCATGCGGTGGTAGTTGACGCCAAGCGACACCGCGATGTCCTCGCCGAGGGACACTGCGGTCAGGCGGTCCGCCATGACGAACACAATCGCAACGACGATGGCGACGATCCACAGGACCTCGTACTGGCCCTCGTACACCGAGGTGAAGGACCCCTGGAACCACACCGACACGCTCTGGAGAGTGTTCGTTTCGAGCGCCAGGAACGTCGAGATCGCCGAGACGACCGCGCCGAGCATCATGCCCATGATCGGCACGAGCAGCGAGGAGCGCAGCGAGACGCGGCGCAGCAGCGCGAAAAACACCATCGTTCCCACGAACGCGAAGACGATCGCGCAGGTCATGCGCACCAGGATCGGGGCGCCGGGCCACACGATCATGATGACGAGCAGGCCCAGGCCCGCCCACTCGGTCGTGCCCGTCGTGGAGGGCTCGGCGAAGCGGTTCTGGGTGACCAGCTGCATGACGAGGCCGCTCATCGACATTGCGGCGCCCGACAGAACGAGCGCGATCGTGCGCGGGACGCGAACGGCGAGGAAAATCTGCCAGCCATCGTCCTGGGAGAGGATCGAGTATTCGCCGGTCGACAGGGACAGGACGAGGAGCGCAGCCACGGCGAGCGTGGCCAGGGCGAGCGCCAGGGGGCGGCGCTTCGACGAGGCCGGGGTGGCCTCGCTCGTTGCGGCACCCGTGGGTGGGGCGGTGGTGGGGGAGTGCGTCATAAGAAAACGGGGTGCGGGTGCCGCCCGTTGGGCGGCACCCGCTTGTGTGTCAGAGGGTCACTTCTTCGCGGCTTCGAAAGCGTCCGCGATGGAGTTGAAGATCTCCGTGTAGGTGATGATGGACTCGTTGGTGTACGTGTCATTCGGCGCGTACAGAACGTGCTTGTTCTGCAGCGCAGCGACGTTCTGCAGCGCGGCGTTATCGTTGATGACGGTCTCGGCCGGCGTGTTGGAGCCGTCCTTGGTGATGGCGGCGTCGCGGTCGAGGACGAAGATCCACGCCGGGTTGGCCTCGGCGATGGCCTCGACGGAGATGTCGTCACCGGTGTGCGAGTCGGTCGAACCCTCGACCTCGAGGGCGGGCTTCAGGCCGAGCAGGTCGAAGACCGGGCCCCACGTGCGGCCCTTGCCGGGCGCCACGTAGCCGATGTTGCCGCCGGAGACGTCCACCGCCATGACGGTCGAGGAACCGTCGTAGGCCTTCTTCGCGCGCTCGATCGAGGCGTTGAAGTCGTCGACGAGCTTCTTCGCCTCGTCCTGCTTGCCGAAGATCTCACCCAGGTCCGTGACCTCGCGGATGAGTTCCTGGTCGAAGGGCTGGCCCTCGCGCGGCTCCAGGTTGATGAGCGGGACGTCGGGTGCCAGCTCCTTGATCTGCGCGTCGAACTTGGAGAAGCGCTGACCCGAGATGATGAGGTCGGGTTCGGCGGCGACCAGGGCCTCCAGGTTGGGGTCGCGGTGCATGCCCACGTCCGCGATGTCCTCGCCGTTGTAGGCGGTGACGGTGGAGGGGATCAGCTTCTTGGGGACGGCGACGAGCGGAACGTCCCACTGCTGCAGCACCTCGAAGGTGCGGTTGTCAAGGGAGGCTGCGCGGGTCACGGGCAGCTTGATCTCGACCGGGCCGTCGTTCGCGTCGATGCTCACGGACGAGGCCTGGGTGGCCTGCGTGGTCTCGCTCGGCGAATCGGAGGACTGGGAGGAAGAAGTGGTGGCGCCGGAAGAACATGCGGCCAGTCCGAGGGCGGCGATGGCGGCGATGGCGGCCAGGGAGGTGGTCGTACGAGACATCATTTCTCCGTAGAGGTATCTGTGCTGGGGCTGAAATAGGAAAAGCAAGGCTTACCTAACTGTCAAACTAACCATACAGACATTTTGAGCCTCGTGCGTGTGAATGCGCGCATAGTTTCGCGCCGCCCCGTTCCCTCGGCTGGACCCCTCTCGCCGGTCACAGCCTTCTGCTGTTAATCTCACATTCCTCAGAAATCTCGCACGTAATTTGGCTTACCTAACATTAGTTAGCTCATTGAAAAACGGCGTCGTTTCAACGTTTCTGACGAGAGTGTTGGTGAGGCCTCGGGGGAATTACGTGCGAAATTATTTGGTGTTCGCCGGATGTGGTCTGTGATGGGTCCTGGAATCGGGGTTGAAGAGAGGTACGTGGTGTGACCCGCTGCTGATCGCTGGGGATGAACTGATTGCAGGGAATGACGATGCGCTGATCGCAGGGGATGAATGAGGGGCGGTGCTCGCGTGAGCACCGCCCCCAGGAAACAGTGTGGTTGAGCGAAACGCTAGGTCAGTCGACCAGGCCCTTCACGGCCTCGTCGAGTTCGGCGACCCAATCCGCGCCCGACACGTCCGAGGGCATGCGCCAATCCCCGCGCGGGGACAGGGAGCCGCCGGCCATGACCTTCGGGCCGTTGGGTAGCGCGCTGCGCTTGAACTGCTGGCTGAAGAAACGCCACAGGAACAGGCGCTCCCACTTGACGATCTCGTCGAGCGAGTACGCGACCTTGTCCTCCTCGGGGAAGCCGACCGGCCACGAGCCCGTGGATGCGTCCGACCAGGCCTTCTCCGCCAGGAACGCGATCTTCGAGGGGCGCGCGCCGCGACGCAGCACGTAGTACAGCGTGAAATCCTGCAGGTTGTAGGGGCCGATCTTGTCCTGCGTGGACTGCATCTTCTCGCCCGGCTTGGCGGGAACCAGCTCGGGGGAGATCTCCGTGTGCAGAATCGACAGGAGGACCTCGCCGACGCGCTCGTCGAACTGCTTGGAGGCGACGACCCAGCGGATCAGGTGCTGCATGAGGGTCTTGGGCACGCCCGTGTTGACCGCGTAGTGGCTCATCTGGTCGCCCACGCCGTACGTGCACCAGCCCAGCGCCAGCTCGGACAGATCGCCCGTGCCCAGCACGATGCCGCCCAGGTGGTTGGCCAGGCGGAACAGGTAGTCGGTGCGCAGGCCTGCCTGGACGTTCTCAAAGGTCACGTCGTAGGTGGCCTCGCCCTCGCCGTAGGGGTGTCCGATGTCGGCGAGCATCTGCGTGGCCGCCGGGCGGATGTCGATCTCCTGGAAGGACGTGCCCAGGTACTCGCACAGGCGGGTCGCGTTCGTCTTCGTGCGTTCGGACGTGGCGAAGCCGGGCAGCGTGTAGCACAGGATGTCCGTGCGCGGACGGCCCAGCAGGTCCATCGCGCGGGCGGCCACGACCAGCGCGTGCGTCGAATCCAGGCCGCCCGAGACGCCGATGACGATCTTCGGGTTTCCGATCGCTCGCAAGCGCTGCACGAGGCCCGCCACCTGAATGTTGTAGGCCTCGTAGCAGTCCTGCTCCAGGCGCGTCGGATCGTTGGGGACGAAGGGGAAGCGGTTGACGGCGCGCTCCAGGCCCAGGTCGGTGCGTGGCGGGTCGAGCGTAAACTCAACCTCCTGCGGCGCCATGCGCTCGTCACCCGCGAAGTAGCGCTGCGCGTTGTCCGTGAATGAGTTCTGGCGCTTGCGTTCGGTGCGCAGGCGCTCCAGGTCCACGTCGGCGATCGTGATGTGGGCGCCCTCCTGGAAGCGCTCGCCGATCGCGAGGCGTTCCCCGGCCTCGTAAATCATGGTTTCGCCATCCCAGGCGAGGTCCGTGCTGGACTCACCCATGCCGGCCGCCGTGTACACGTAGGCCGCGCAGCAGCGCGAGGAGATCGAGCGCACCATGAGCTCGCGATCCGCGCCGCGCCCGACGGTGATCGGGGAGGCGGACAGGTTCGCCAGGACGGTTGCGCCCGCGAGCGCCAGCTCCGTCGACGGGGTGACGGGCACCCACATGTCCTCGCAGACTTCGATGCCGACGGTCAGGCCGGGCACGTCGTCGGCGGACAGGAGGACTGGGCCGAAGGGAACCCACGCGGGGCCGCCGCTGAATTCTTCGACGCCGCCCCACGGCACTTCGATGCGCTCGCAGGCGCGCGGGGGCATGGTGACGAAGTGGCGCTTCTCGTAGAACTCGCGGTAGTT
>USPB01000100.1 GCA_900556405.1 uncultured Actinomyces sp. | reverse complement strand
ATGCTCTGAAGGGCGCGAAGGAAAAAGACGAGAAGAAACTGAGGCAAAGCCTGAAGGAAGGCGCTTCCCACCTCGGCTACGCCGTGGCCGAGCTGGATCGCCTCGGCAAGAAGGCGCGCGAGGCCGCAATGGAGAGCGGTGACCTCGCTCCGAGTGGGAGCACCGATATCGCCCGCGCCGGAGACTTGGACTAGCGTGTGACCTCCAACGTGTTGGTAGCGGTTTGTCTGCGGACGTGACATACGCTGGGGGTATGACACCGGAGATCACGGATCCGCGCTTCCAGAAAATCGCTGACGATATCAAAAACGATCCCGAGAACGCCTCGTTTACGAAGCGTGGAATCGACCCGCTGTTCTTCGCGGGCCCGCAGTGTCGCATCATGATCGTCGGCCAGGCGCCCGGGCGCTTCGCCGAGGAGACCGGCATCGTGTGGAACGACCGCAGCGGCGACCGGCTGCGCGACTGGATGGGCATCGACCGCGACGCGTTCTATCATTCGGGCAAGCTCGCAATCGTCCCCATGGACTTCTACTTCCCGGGCACGGGTAAGAGTGGAGACCTGCCTCCGCGCAAGGACTTCGCCGACAAGTGGCACCCGCGCCTGCTCGAGCTGATGCCGCACTTGGATATGACGATCCTCGTCGGCGCATACGCGACCAGGCGCTACCTGGACCTGAAGTCCTCGGCCTCCCTCACGGACGTCGTGCGCGACTACAAGCACTACCTGCCCACGTACTTCCCACTGGTCCACCCCTCGCCGCGCAATCAGATGTGGATGAAGAAGAACCCCTGGTTCGACACCGACGTGCTGCCCGACCTGAAGAAGCGGGTCGCTGAGCTCATGAAGTAACGAGGCCCGGGCGGGTAGTGCACACTAGTCCCATGGACGATCTGCGCATTCCCGCCGGGCCCGGCTGCCCGCGCGGCCTCGTTGTGCCCGCGGGGGAGCTGATCGAGCGTTTCTCCCACGCCTCGGGTCCCGGCGGCCAGGGCGTCAACACGGCGGATTCGCGCGTCCAGCTCAGCCTGGATCTGGCGACGACGGTCGCTCTGAACGAGAAGCAGCGCGAGCGTGCCCTCCGCGAACTCGATGATCGCCTGAGCGGAACCATCCTCACGATTACCGCCGCCGAGCACCGCTCCCAGCGGCGCAATCGCGCGGCCGCCCGCGAGCGCCTCGCGCACGTCCTGCGTGCAGCGCTCACCCCGCCCACGCCTCGTCGGGCGACGAAGCCGACGCGCGCGTCGAAGCTGCGCCGCCTCGCTGACAAGAAGAGGCGCGGCGAAGTCAAGGCGCGCAGGCGCCGCCCGGACGCGGGCTAAGCAGAACGAGGCCGGGGCTCGCTACGCCCACGTGCTCCCGTCGGTGCGCCAGCCGATAAATACCCAGGTGACGGGCAACTTGTAGTCGAGGATCCACTGGTCCTCGCTCTCGCCCCAGGCGTTGGTGACGGCCTCGCGCACGAAGTGCTGCTGGGCGGCGTATGCGTCGAAAAGCCGCTGCTCGCGCGCGGTGAATGGCTCGGGGCCGGCCAGGCGACGAAGAGTCGCTGCTCGCGCACGGTGAACGGCTCGGGGCCAGCCAGGCGGCGAAGGTCGGATCGGGCCTCGCCGAAGGAGGAGAAACGCATGGGGCGGAAGGTCTGCGTGGTCGCGAAAATCGGGACGCGTCCCAGGGCAGCGAGCGCTCGCGTCACGTCGCGGACGATGCGCGGGTGCCTCGTCGAGCGCCCCAGGTAGGTGAGGATGCGCGGGTCGCGAGAGGGGAGGGAGCTGCCCGGCACGACGACAGCCGCGCGTGAGCGTGCCGCCGCGTCGAGCTTGCGCACGGCGGAGAAGGCGTCCCCGCTCATGAGAGAACGCGAGGCGAAAGCAGCGTCCACGCTGTCTTCACCCAAGCCCGCTTCCTCCCAGTCGTCCTCCCAGGCGATCAGGTGGGAGGTGATCGGCAGGTTCTCGGCTGCCGCGCGCTCGTCGAGGATCGCCAGCATGGCTTCGGCAAAGTCGCAGCCGTGGAGGCGGTGCCCGGCGCGGGCGAGGGGGACGGCGAGCGTGCCCGTTGCGCACCCCATGTCGAGGACCTCGTCGCCCGGATCGAGCGCGAGTAGATCCAGGAGCCAGCGCTCGTAGTCGCTGGTCGCATTGCGTGTGAACGTCGCGGCCCGGCTGTTCCAATAGGCCTGCGAGTCGCGGTTGATTGTACTGTCGTGTGTCGACATGAGATGGCCCTTCACTGCGCCTTGATTGCATGCTTTTTTAGATATTATGCATGTATAATGACATGCATAAGGAGGTTTTCGCATGGCAACGGTGAATTTTAGTGTGCGCATGGATGCGGATCTCAAGCGTGAGGTCGAAGCGATCTACGCGGAGCTCGGCATGAATCTGACGTCCGCTGTGAACGCTTTCCTGCGGCAGAGCGTGCGCGTGGGTGGAATGCCTTTCGATCTACGTCTGAACGAGCAGCAGCGCGAGACGGTCTTGGCGATGTTGGAAGCGGAGCAGCTCGCCTCTGATCCGGGCGTTGAGGCTCTGGATGTTGAAGACGCTCTGGCGGAGTTGAAGCGCTCATGAGGACGGGAACCCACGCAGATCTGTTTGGCCTCTAAGCACGGCGCTGCGTGGAATAATGGCCCAATGACTTTTTCTGCCACGCTGCCGAACTTCTCCAGTGACTACCAGGAAGGCGCGCACGCCCGGGTGCTCGATGCCCTCGTCGCCACCAACATGGAACAGTCCAGCGGCTACGGCACCGACGAGCACTGCGAGCGCGCCCGCGACCTGATTCGCGAGGCCTGCCAGGCCCCCGACGCCGACGTGTACTTCCTGGTCGGCGGCACGCAGACGAACGCGACCGTCATCGACGCGATCCTCCTGCCCTGGCAGGGTGTTATCGCCCCCAATACCGGCCACATCAACATGCACGAGGCCGGCATCGTCGAGCGCGGCGGCCACAAGATCCTCGACACTCCCGCCGTCGAAGGCAAGATCAATGCCGCCGACGTCGAACGCATCTGCTCGGCGTGGGAGGGCGACGGCGCGCGTGACCACATGATCGCCCCCGCCCTTGTCTATATTTCGCAGCCCACCGAGTACGGCACCCTCTACTCCCTGCAGGAGCTCGAGGAGCTCTCCGCCGTGTGTCGACAGCGTGATCTCAAGCTCTTCGTCGACGGTGCGCGCCTCGCCTACGCGCTGGCCTCGCCCGCCAACGACGTGACGCTGGCCGACCTGGCGCGCCTGACCGACGTCTTCTACATCGGCGGCACCAAGTGCGGCTCCCTCTTCGGCGAGGCCGTGGTGATCCCCGAGCGCGGCTCGATCCGCCAGTTCGTCACCCAGATGAAGCAGCACGGCGCGCTCCTGGCAAAGGGGCGCCTCCTGGGCGTGCAGTTCGAGGCGCTCTTCGAGGACGGCCTCTACCTGACGATCGGCGAGCCCGCCGTCAAAGCGACCGCGCGCATCCGCGAGGCCCTCAAGCGCGCCGGCTACGTCGTCACCATGGACTCGCCGACCAACCTGACCTTCGTGGCCCTCGATCAGGCCGGGCATGAGCGCCTGTCGGACAAGGTGCGCTACAGCATCTGGGAGACCCTGCCCGATGGCCGCTATCTTGCGCGCATTGGCACCTCGTGGGCGACCCCCGAGGAGGACGTGGTGGCCTTCGAGCAGGCTCTGGACCGGTAAGGCCAGTACTTCTGCATGCTCTGGGTGGAGCGCGCTCTCAAAGTCTTCATTATGATGTTAATCTGATAGCATATCGCTATCGATATGCTGTTGTGGAGGTGTTGCATGGCGACGGCTACAGTGACTGTTCGGCTCGATGCTGAGGATAAGGCTGCGATGGAGCGTGCCTGCAAAGAGATGGGGCTCTCTATGAATACCGCGTTCACGATCTTTGCGAAGAAGGTGGCGCGGGAACAGCGGATTCCCTTCGTTTTGGAGGTTGATGGATTCTACTCGCGTTCCAACCTTGCTCATCTTGACCGCGGTATTGCGGAGCTGGAGGCTGGGCGTGGTATCTCGCGAGAGCTGAACGGGGGTCACTAGCTGGCAAACGGACGGCCGTCCGGTGGGCGGGCCGGGTGGATCAGGGGACGAGGCGGGGTTAGTCTGGGTGCATGACAGTCACCGCGCAGACGAACGACTTTTCCGCCCTGACCGCCTCGCGCCGCTCGACGCGCGCCTTTACGGACAGGGAGATCCCCGCCGAGGTCCTCGACGCGATCCTCGCCGACGCGACCACCGCGCCGTCCTGGTCTAACACGCGCGCCTTCCGCGTCGCCCTGGGCACGGGCGAGCGCGCCCAGCGCCTGCACGAGCACTACGGCCGCCTCTTCGACGAGGAGATCGAGGCCCACGCCCGCAAGGCCGAGGATCCCACCGTTGAAATCCCCGTGGCCGACGGCGACTTCCCCGTGCGCAAGCGTTACCCGGACGAGGTGCGACCCGCCCAGATCGAGGTCGCGAAGCTCCTCTACGGCATCCACGGTATCGAGCGCTCTGACATCGAGGGGCGCAACCGTGTTGCCCGCCGCAACGTCACGGCCTTCGACGCGCCCGTCATGGGCTTCGTCTTCGTCCACGAGGACATGCTCCCGTGGAGCGCCATGGACGCCGGTCTCATGCTCCAGACCCTGTTCCTGTCCGCCAAGTCGCGCGGCGTTGACTCGTGCCCGATCGGCTTCCTTGCCATCTGGCGCGAGCCCGTCGAGGCCGAGTTCGAGATTCCCGAGGGCTACCAGTTGATTACCGGTTTCGCGCTCGGTTACGCGGATCCCGAGGCCCCGATCAACGCGATGCAGGCGCCGCGCCCACCGATCCAGCTCCTCGAAGGCAAGTGAGGTTACGAGCGATACACCTCGCGACGGTGTGCCACGCGTACGACCGTCGCGATGCGGTACATCGCTAGTCGTTGAGCTCAGCGCGCAGGTCGGCCAGACTGACGCGCTGCCCGTCGTCGTTGCGCTTTGCCTCCCGGAAGGCCTCGAGGTCGCGCGCGTCCTCGAGCTCTTCCAGGGCCAGCAGGTCCTCGACGCCGATCACGATCGCAGTGAGGCGGCCGTTTTTTGTCACTCCGATACGTTCGCCGCCGTAGGAAGCTCGTCCGAGGACGTCGGAGAGGTTCGCGCGCAGCTCGCGAGTCGATAGGGTTGTGGCAAGCGTGTTCATAGTGTCATGTTAGTACAATATGTACACATTTACGCCTCTGTTACTCATCGTGAGCGTGAACAATTTCCCACGGACATACCCGATGCCCAGGTGAGCGTCTACCGTGGAACGAGGCCTCGGCCTCGTGAAACGTTCGCAATCGGAAGGACCCTATGTCCAAGAAGTACCTCTCTGTCGCCTTCGCCTACGTGGGAGTCATCATCGGCGCGGGCCTGGCGAGTGGCCAGGACCTGCTCCAGTACTTCCTCTCCTTTGGCGCGAAGGGCCTGATCGGCATCGCGGTCCTGGGTGTCCTCAACGTCATCTTCGGCGTGGTCGCGCTCCAGCTCGGCTCCTACTACCGATCTGGCCACCACGACGAGGTCTTCGAACGCATCACCCACCCGGCGCTGCGCCGCGTCATCGACGTCGTGCTCGTCTTCTCGGGCTTCGCAATGGGTTTCGTGATGCTCGCGGGGGCGGGCGCGAACCTCGAGCAGCAGTTCGGCCTGCCCGCGTGGGCGGGCAGCGCCCTGTGCGCGGTGCTCGTCGTTCTCACGGCCTTCCTGGACTTTGACCGGATCATGAAGGTGATCGGCGTGTTTACGCCCATGATCATCGTCGCGATCACGATCCTCACCATCTACTCGCTGGCCACCCCGCACCCGGGCGTCGCCGAGCTCAACGCCGCCGCCACCCAGGTCACCCCGGCGCTGCCGGGCCTGTGGCTCTCCACGATCAACTACTTCGCCCTGTGCGTCGTCAACGGCATCGCGATGGCTTTCGTGCTCGGCGGTTCGGTGCTGCGCATCGGCGAGGCCCGCCGCGCCGGGCGCATCGGCGGCACCATCATCGCCCTCGTCATCGGCGCGGACGCCCTGTGCCTGCACCTGAACGTGGATCGCGTCTGGGACGTGAATGTTCCCGCCCTCGAGATCGCGCGCTCGATCCACCCGGCCTTCGCCTTCGTCTACACGCTCATCATTTTCGCGCTCATCTACAACACGGTCTTTTCGCTGTTCTACTCGACGGCGCGCCGCTTCTCGGGCGGGCAGACCACGCGTATGCGCATCGTCCTCGTCGGCGTGGTCGCGGTGGGCTACGCGGCCTCGCTCATGGGCTTCAAGAAGCTGATCGGCGGCATGTACCCGATCATCGGGTGGCTGGGCGTCGCCCTCCTCGTCGTCCTCGCGGTCGGCTGGCTGCGCGAGCGCTCCGCTGTCCTGCGCGAGGAGAACCTGCGTCGCAAGCTCATTCGCGTCCTCGTGCGCAAGCACGCCGACGACCTGGAGTACACGGATGAGCACCGCGCCCAGGCGCGAACCCTCGCCCAGGCCTCGGTCGTTGATGGCGCCGAGCTGCGCCGCGAAGCCGACTCGATCGCCGAGCAGATCGCTGGCACCCAGGATGATGCCGCCGCCTACGCGCGCGAGGCTCTGCCCGTCGATGAGGCCTTGGTCGAGCAGGCGATCGAGGCCGACCGGGCGAACGACTGAGTCAGCTCACCGACGAGGCCGTGGCCGCCTCGTGCGCAAGCAGCCAGGCCTTCGCGTGCTCTCCGGCCGCGTATCCGCCCGGGCCGCTGGCGGCCACGACTCGGTGGCAGGGGAGGATGAGCAGTAGGGGATTACGCCCCACGGCGCCGCCGACCGCCTGGGCTGATGCGGGGATGCCTGCGCCCCGCAGCTGATTGACGATCTGCCCGTATGTGCGCGTCGCGCCGTAGGGGATAGTGGCCATCTCCTCCCACACACGCTTTTGAAAGTCCGTGCCCGCAGGCGCGAGACGGACGGCCGCGGGGGAGGGGGCCTCGCCCGCGAAGTAGTCATCCAACCATGATGCTGCCGCTCGAAGCACGCGCGCGTCGGCCTCGTCCCACCCGGCCTCGGCGTGGACGCTGCCCCGGGAATCGGACGAGGTTAGGTCGAGCGCGCAGCTCGCCACGGCCTCGCCGACCCCGTGCGGGGTGCCGAAGAAACGCTGCCCGACCACCCACAAGCCGACGAGCGAACCGTCCCGCGCGGCTAGTGTGAGGCGACCGATGGGGGAGTCGTAGGTGGCGAGCGTCGGATCAGAACTGCTCGGGGTGATCTCGGTAGGCATACGCCCACACTGTCACGGCGACAGTCACAGCGCGAGTCCAGGCAT
>USPB01000099.1 GCA_900556405.1 uncultured Actinomyces sp. | reverse complement strand
AGCAGTACCGCGAAGCAATGGGCAAGGCCCTCTTCCTGGCCAACCGCGCCCGCGAGACGGGAGATGTCCCCGTCGGGGCCGTCGTCGTCGACGACAACGGCCGGATCATCGGCCGCGGGTGGAACTGCCGCGAGGCGCACCACGATCCCGCAGGTCACGCCGAAATCGTTGCGCTGCGTGAGGCTGGTCGCGCCAGGGGAACCTGGCGCCTGACGGGCTGCACGCTCGTCGTCACCCTCGAGCCCTGCACGATGTGTGCGGGTGCCATTCTCGCCTCCCGCGTTGATCGCGTCGTCTTCGGCGCGTGGGACCCGAAGGCGGGCGCGGCGGGTTCCCTGCGCGACGTCCTGCGCGACGCCCGGATGCCCCACCCGACCGAGGTTATTGGCGGGGTCCTCGCCCAAGAGGCCGCCATGCAGTTGCGTTCCTTCTTCCTCGGTTGCCGCAGCGCTGACGAAATGCCCGTCGTCCAGGCCCCCGTCCACGAGCCCGACGACATGCCCGCGCCCCTCGTCGTCCCCGACGAGGAGGATGAGGCGCCCATGTCGGCGCGCGCACACGAACAGGCCAACGAGAAGGCTCCTCGCCATGAGGGTGTCCCCGCTCAGCTCGTGACACCGGCTGCCCCCGTCGCGCCCGTCGTCCCCGCGCCCCCGGTCGTGTCTGTGGCCCCGGCGGCGCCCTCCCACTCTGCCCATACGCCCAGCCGTCACCGTGGCACGCAGGCCTCGCCCCTGCCTCGTCGAGCGGGCCGCCCCTTCTCCGAGCGCGTCTCCGGCAACGCCGACGACCCCGCCGACATTCCCGTCGGCGAAAGCGTCGCGCCCGCGCCGCAGACCCCGCCCTCGCAGCCGCCCTACCGCAGTGCCGCCCCGGTCATGCCGGCCGTGTCACCCGACACGACGCACGGCCCCATCACGCGCTCCGTCCCCCGCATCCGTCCCGTCCACGTGCGCCCCACCGCGACCGTGCCCGAGGGGCTCTACACGCCCGCTCAGCCGGGCCGTCCGCTCGTCCAGCCGCTGCGTGAGAGCGCTCCCCGGCCTCCGGCCCCCACGCCAGTAGCGGATGAGCCGATCCCCGCGCCACCCGTGTTCCCTCAGCGCGCCCACAAGCGCACGAGTGAGCGCCCGCAGCGCCCCCTCCCGCAGGCCTTCGAGCCCGAACCCGCGCGCCGCGTCGACTACGAGCTGTCCCCGCGCCAGTTCAACGACGTCGATCCCATCACCTCCGGGATCCGCGTGCGCCGCTCCGGGCGTCGCCGTGGCAACGCGCGCCACTGACATGATTCCCGCACGCGTCATCACGGTCTCCGACCGCTGCTCCGCTGGCCTCGCCGAGGACCTCTCCGGCCCCCTCGCCGCGCGTCTCCTCGCGGACCACGACATCGAGGCGTCGGTCGAGATCGTCCCCGACGACGTCGACGCCATCCGCGGCGCGATCACTGCGGCCGTGGCGGATGGCGCCCGCTTCGTCTTCACGACCGGTGGCACCGGCCTCGCCCCCCGCGACGTCACCCCCGAGGCCACCGAGCCGCTCCTCGTGACGCGCATCGACGGCCTCGCCGACGCGATTCGGCGCCGCGGCGAGGAAAAGGTCGCATCCGCCGCCCTGTCGCGAGGCCTCGTCGGCGTGACCGCGCGTTCGCCCGAGGGCGCCCTCGTCGTCAACGCACCCGGCTCGCGCGGCGGCGTCACCGATGCCGTGGCCGTCATCGGCCCGCTCGTCGCCCACATCATCGACCAGCTCGCGGGCGGCGACCACCCGCGCGTTTAAAAGCCTGAGATAGCAACGAAAAGGCCGCCCTGCATACACGCTGCGGGCGGCCTCCTCGTACAGTGGGACGCGTCAGTCCTGGGGGTCCTCCGGGCGCACCCAGTCGCCGCTGCGGCCACCCGACTTCGCCACGATCTTCGCCTCGCGGATGCGAGCGGAGCGATCCACGCCCTTGACCATGTCGACGATCGCCAGCGCCGCGACCGTCACCGAGGTCAGCGCCTCCATCTCCACGCCCGTGCGATCAGCCGTGCGCACGGTCGCGCGAATCGCCACGTGGTCCTCCTCCAGGCTCAGGTCCACCGCGCAGCCGTGCACACCGATCGTGTGCGCCAGGGGTAGCAGCTCGGGGACACGCTTTGCCGCGGAAATACCGGCCACGCGGGCCACCGCCAGCACGTCGCCCTTCGGGACAGTGCCGTCGCGCAGGGCCTGCATGACCTCGGGCGAACAATCCACGCGACACACGGCGCTCGCCTGACGCACCGTCGGAGTCTTCGCGGTCACGTCCACCATGTAGGCGGCGCCGTCTTCGTTCAGGTGTGTAAACTTCACGAATTTCCTCTCGTTATCTGTCACTCGTGGGGTCAGCCCACGAGCGGGACGACAGCCAGCTCCTGGCCGACCTCAACCTGCTCAACGTCCGGCAAGACCACGCCGATCGCCTCCGTGTTCGCCAGCGAGGCCACCAAGTGCGACTTCGACCCCAGGGGGTGCACCGGCTCCACCCAGCGGACCCCGGCCTCGTCCCCCTCTGCGGAAACGAAGCGAAGCGGGATGAACTGCGTCTTCCCGGACGGGCAGTCCCAGCCCATGTGCGCGCGGGCGAGGACGCCGCTCGGGGCGGTCGCGCCGCGCTCGGGGGCGACGAGGCCGGACATGACCGCCAGCACGCCCGCGACGTACATGTGGAACGTCGTAAAGACCGACACCGGGTTGCCGGGCAGGCAGATGACCGGCGTCTCACGGCCGCCCGTGCCCACCTGCGTCGAGCCCACGCCCTGCGGGCCGCCCGGCTGCTGGGCGACGTGGTGGAAGCCCGCGTCAGTGCCAAGCGTCAGACGCACGACCTCGAAGGCTCCCGCCGAAATGCCGCCTGCGGTCAGGACCAGGTCAGCCTCCGGGGCTTCGTTGAGGGCCCGGCGCAGCTCCGCCGGGGTGTCCCCCGTACGCAGGTGAGCGACGACGCGCCCGCCGGCCTCCTCGACGAGGCCGCGCAGCAGGATGCCGTTCGAATCGGGAATCTGGCCGCGCTCGAGAGTCTCACCGGCCTGCTTGAGTTCCGTGCCCGTCGACACAACGATGACGCGCGGTCGGGGCAGAACCGTCAGAGTGCCGTGCCCGACCGAGGCAGCGGCCGACAGGGCCGTCCCGTCCAGGACACGTCCCGCCTCCAGGACCGGGGAACCGGCCGCGAGGGCCTCGCCCGCAACGCGCACGTTCTCGCCCAGTTTCGGGGCGACGCGGATCTCCACCGTCTCGGGCGCCTGCGCGATGCCCGCCGCGTGGTCCGTGTCCTCGACTTTGACGACGGTGTCCGCGCCAGCCGGGATGGGGGCGCCCGTCATGATGCGCCACGCCTGCCCCTTCTCAAGGTGATTGTCGCGGGTGTCGCCCGCCGGAATATCACCGGCGACGGGCAGCGTCCAGGGGCCCTCGCCCTCCAGGTCCTCGTGACGCACCGCAAACCCGTCCATCGCGGAATTCGTGAACGGCGGCAGCGGGATCAACGAGCTGATGTCGACGGCCAGGCGGCGACCCAGGCACTCCTCGACAGGAAGCGTGTCGTGGGGGAGAACGTGGCTGAGCGCCAGCGCCTCAATCAGCTCGCGATGCTGCGCGGTAGACAAGGTGGGATCGTGCATGACACCAGTGTAGAGCCAGGTGGGGCGGGGGAGGGGCGTCGGTGGCAGCTCGTTTCAAGGGCCCGGATGTGGGAGGCTGGGGGGAATTGCGCCATCCAAGGGGTCGACACGCCGGCGACACGCCGCTGGAAGGCTTCGCATGGCGCAAATCCCCCCGTTGGGCCGACCGCTCTCACGTCGTCTCACCCCAGGCGCGCGGCGAGCGCCGCGCGGACCTGCGCAACAAGCTCGTCTGGATGCTCCAGATCGTGCCATCCGACGCGGATGATGTGCCAGCCCTCGGCCTCCAGGTGACGTTGACGCTCGCGCTCGCGGGAAAGTGAGGCGTGAATACTGCCCGGATTATCGCCGTATTTGGTGCGCCCGTCGAACTCGATGCCGACTTTCTCGACGGGGAACGCGCAATCGATGAAGTAACGACGACCCCGCGTGTGCACCTCGACCTGTGTGCGCATGCCTGTCAGACCGGCGGCACACAGCTCGTACAGTACGCGCGCTTCTCCGGGGGAGGCGCATCCGGCATCAGCATGGGCGATGATCCACTGTGCTTGAGAGCGGCCCCGAGCCCCATTGCCAAGACGCGTAAGCTCTGCGCTCAGTAACTCCTTCCAGTACTTCTCGTGTCGGCGTGAGTCTGTGAGGTGGAAGTTATCGAAGTGTGTGAAGGCGTTGCCGATCATGCAGAGCTGGGTGAAGGCGACTCTCCGGTTCGGTGAGGTCCGTGCGACGGTGATCTGCGCTGCTTCGAGGATCTCGATGAGGAGGCCTCGAACATTGTCTGCGCGTGGGAGGTGGCAGACGTGTGTAGGTGTGACCGTTACCGACGGGAACGAGTGAGGTCCGATTGTTGTGGAGGGGATGCTGATTGGTCGAATCGATGAACGCGTGACAACACTGATGGGAGGAACTTGTGGATCATTCGCGTATCCGTGTGCCCACAGTGCGCACTGACCGGTGACCACCATGGCACGGTGTGTGCGCGCGAGATGGTAGAGGCGTGCGGCGAGCACGACCTGCGGTAGTTGACGTGTGTCTATATCCGTTAGGCGCGCAAGGTCGAGGTAGGTTTTGCCTGCGATGTTCACAACTGCAGGTATCTTCGACAGGCCGTGGTGGCTGGAGCGCGGCACGCGAATGATCGCGCGTTCAACGGCGTCGAGGATGAAAGGAGCGTCGTTGCCCCTGACTTCTTGGCTCATGAGTGAATTCTAGTGCGATAGATTTCAGTCCATTGCGGTTTTGAGTGCACTAATTTGCTTGATTGTTAATGACGGCCATGTGCGGCTGGTGAGGTGCGGGCTGAGTTGTACCGTTGCAGCTCGTTTCAACGGCCCGGATGTGGGAGGCTGGGGGGATTTGCGCCATCCAAGGGGTCGACACGCCGGCGACACGCCGTGGGAAGGCTTCGCATGCTGCCAAACCCCCACGTGCGCCTTCGTGGGTGACGCGTCGGGCGCAATATCCTGAGTCTGTGCTGTGTGGAGGGATCGTGGCTGCATAATTCTCGCTTGGCCACGCTGATTGGGCTCCGGTGCCTGTCTCGTTTCTCTCAACAACGAGGCCGGGGCCGCATGATGCCGGTTGGAGTCGGTTTTTCGAGGGGCGAACACAGGGCAAATCGCGGTAGGGTTGCGCCATGTCTGTCGAGTTCGTTTCCGCCTCTCAGGCGGCAGATGCAGCTGCGTGTGACGCGCCGCTGCGGCTCGTCGACACCTTCGGGCGCGTCGCCCGAGACCTGCGCGTCTCGCTCACCGACCGCTGCAACCTGCGCTGCTCCTACTGCATGCCCCCCGAAGGCCTGGACTGGCTGCCCACCGAGGACACTCTGACAGACGACGAGGTCGTGCGCCTCATTCGCATCGGCGTGCACAGGTTGGGGATCCGCCAGGTGCGCTTCACGGGAGGTGAGCCGCTCCTGCGCCGAGGCCTCGAGGGGATCATCACCGAGTGCTCCCACCTGCGCACCGACGAGGGGAAGCCGCTCGACCTGGCTCTGACGACGAACGCGCTGGGCCTGGCCAAGCGCGCCCAGGGCCTGAAGGATGCGGGCCTGAATCGCGTCAACATTTCGCTCGATTCTTTGGATCCCGAGCATTTCGCGGCGATCACCCGCCGCGACCGCCTCGCTGACGTCCTCGAGGGGATCGAGGCTGCCGCCCGCGCGGGCTTGAGTCCCATCAAGGTCAACACCCTCGTGCTGCGCGGCATGAACGAGGCCGACCTGCCCGACCTGGTCGACTACTGCCTGGACCGAGGCATTGAGCTGCGCGTCATCGAGCAGATGCCGATCGGCCCGGCGGACACCTGGGATCGGCAGAACATCATGACGGCCGACGAGATCCTGCACATTATGGGGACCCGCCACACGCTGACTCCCGCGCCGCGCGAGGATCCGCACTCGCCGGCGGGACGCTGGATCGTCGACGGTGATCCGAGCAAGAGGCTCGGCGTCATCGCCTCCGTGTCTGACCCGTTCTGCAATGCCTGCGACCGCACGCGCCTCACGTCTGACGGCATGGTGCGTTCCTGCCTGTTTTCCACCGAGGAGACATCGCTGCGCGACCTGCTGCGTGGAGGTGGAGACGACGCCCAGATTGCGGCCCGATGGGCCGATGCGATGTGGACGAAGCCGGCCGCGCACGGCCTCAATCTCGACGCTTTTGCGCGCCCGTCGCGCACGATGAGTCGTATTGGTGGGTAACCTCCCTTAAATTCCGTAATGCCGGTGTTTTCTAACGGCGGTCAATTGTGGTCTTGTTGTCCGCCGTATCTTGCCTTGTAGGAGGACTTTTCCCAACGTTTCCAAGGGTGATGTACGTCCCAATGAGTTCGTGTGGGTTACGTCATTTCCATTGGTAGCCTCCGTGTTAAAGAATGTCCGGCGTGCGCCCGCGCCCGGACGCCCTTCAGACACGAGGAGAGCCATGAGCGCGACCGAACCCGCGGCCAAGAAGAGCCGCTACCTGCTCACTGACTGGAACCCCAACGACGAATCCACGTGGGACTCGAAGCTTGCGTGGCGCACGCTGTGGATCACGACCTACTCGCTGATCCTGGCGTTCTGCGTGTGGTTCCTGCCTAGCGCGATCGCGCCGAAGCTGACGCTTCTCGGCTTCAACCTGGACAAGTCGCAGCTGTACTGGCTCACCGCTCTGCCCGGCCTCGCGGCCGGCATCCTGCGCCTCATCTACATGTTCCTGCCGCCCCTCATCGGCACCCGCAAGCTCGTGGGCATCACCTCGCTGCTGTTCATCCTGCCCATGGCGGGCTGGTTCTACGTCGTCCAGGACAACACGACCCCCTACGGGGTCCTGCTGGCCCTTGCCTTCATGTGCGGCATCGGCGGCGGCTCGTTCTCCGGCTACATGGCCTCCACCGGCTACTTCTTCCCCAAGCGCCTGTCCGGCACGGCCCTCGGCCTGCAGGGCGGCATCGGTAACCTCGGCATGTCCGTTATCCAGCTGGTCGGCCCCATCCTCATGGGCTTCGGTCTTTTCGGTCTGACCTGGCTGGCGCCCCAGAGGCAGGTCGCCGGCGAAGCCGCCGGCCAGGAGATCTGGGTCTACAACGCCGCAGCCTTCTTCATTCCGTGGTGCATCCTCGCGGCGATCCTCGCCTTCATCTGGCTGCGCGACGTGCCCGTCAAGGCCAACATCAAGCAGCAGCTGGACATCTTCTCCAACCCCAACACCT
>USPB01000098.1 GCA_900556405.1 uncultured Actinomyces sp. | reverse complement strand
AGTCGAACTACGCGGTGCCCGGCCTGTACTTCTACGACAACGACGTGGTTGAGATTGCCCGTAACCTCAAGCCGAGTGCGCGCGGCGAGTACGAGATTACCGACGTGAACCGCTCCTACCTCGAGGCTGGCAAGCTCAAGGTCGAGGTCCTCCCGCGCGGCACCGCGTGGCTGGACACGGGCACGTTCGACTCGCTCGCTGACGCCACGGCTTTCGTGCGCACGGTTGAGGCCCGCCAGGGCATGAAGATCGGCGCCCCCGAGGAGGTCGCGTGGCGCATGGGCTTCATTGACGACGAGGGCCTGCGCCAGCGCGCCGAACCCCTGGTGAAGTCCGGCTACGGTGCGTACCTGCTTGAGCTGCTTGAGCGCGAGGGGCACTGAGTGAGCCGTCCCAGCGCTCAATCCCGCCTGCTCATCGTTATCCCTGCGTGGAACGAGGAGGAGGTGCTCGGTGATGTCCTCGAGATGGTGAAGGTTGAGAAGCCTTCTTTTGCGGACATTCTCGTGGTCTCCGACGGGTCGACGGATGCGACCGCCGATATCGCGCGCGCCGCGGGCGTCGCCGTCCTTGACCTGCCCCTCAACCTGGGTGTTGGCGGCGCCATGCGTGCCGGCTTCCAGTACGCCCAGCGCATGGGGTACGAGTACGCGTGTCAGCTCGACGCGGATGGCCAGCATGATCCGCGCGAGATTGAGACCCTGATCGAGACGGCTTCGCGCGAGCATGCGGACGTCGTGATCGGTTCGCGTTTTGCGGGCAAGGGTGACTATCGTGCGCGGGGTCCTCGTAAGTGGGCAATGAACCTCTTCTCGTTGATCCTCTCGCGCGTGTGCAAGACCCACCTGAGCGATACGACCAGCGGGTTTAAGCTCTACGGTCCCCGGGCGCTGGCCCTGTTTGCGCACAATTACCCGGCTGAGTACCTGGGGGACACGATTGGTGCGCTCGTCATTGCGGCGCGCTCGCACCTGGTCGTGCGTGAAGTTGGCGTGCAGATGCACCCGCGGGCCGGCGGGGAGCCCTCGCATAATCCGATCAAATCGGCGCTGTTCCTGGTGCGTGCGACGATGGCCCTCGCGGTTTCTCTCTCGCGCCCCGGTGAGAAGGTCGCCCAGGCGCCGGAGGAGAACGCATGAGCCCCACCTATGTGCTTGGACTGGTGTTCGCGATCATCATCTTGGTGATGGTGTTCGTCAAGATGCGTAACTCGGGTCTGAAGGAGCGCTACGGTCTGTGGTGGTATTGCATCGCGTTCTTCACTGCGCTGCTCTCCATTTTCCCGCAGACACTGAAGTGGACGGCGATGCAGCTGGGTGTCGTTGTTCCGCTGAACTTGGGCTACTTTGTGGCCGGCGTGGTGTTGCTGCTGCTGTCGCTGCGTTTTTCGGTGGATCTGTCGCGTTCGGATGAGGATCGCCGTCGCCTGACGGAGGAGGCTGCGATCTTGCGCCTCCAGATCGAGGATCTGCGGCGCCGCGTTGATGCTCTCGAGGCATCGCGGCAGGGGGATGATCGCTCCCGCTGAGGCGTGCACTGTTGCAACGATCAACGAGGTCGGGGCCCGTCAGGTGGAAACCTGGCGGGCCCCGGTTTGTGACGTCGGAGCGCTCCCGGGCGGGTGGTCCGCGCTCGGCGCGGCGCGGTTAGCGCGCCAGCGTGCCGTCGGGGCCGAGGCTGAGGCGCTCGGTGGGTGCTGCGGGGTCGACTTCGCCTTGTGCGAGCTTGCGCCTGAGTGCGGAGGCGGGGCGCGAGACGGGGACGGTGGGTTCGCCGGAGGCGTCCTCGTCGGCTTCGTCCGGCGCGCTCGGCGTGGGTTCCGAGGCCTCGATCGGCGAGGCGGAGGGGGACTCGATGGGGGTCAGGGAGATGCGGGCCCCCATCGCGGATGCGTGCGAGGGCAGGAGGGGTTCTCCGTCGAGGTCCTTGGCGAGGTCGTCGAGCATGGCACGTGCCTCGTCGATGACGGAAGCGTCTTCGGCGTGGAGGCCGTGGACGAGCCAGCGGACGAGGGCGATCTCGCTCATGAGCTGTGCTCGCGTAAAGACGTGCAGGTCGGTGGCGCGGCGCTCGTGGCCGTAGGTTTCGCGGAAGCGTTCGAGGAATGCGTCGGATGCGGTGGCCTGGATCCACGCGATGTCGAGGGCGGGGTCGCCCACGTGCGCGCTGGTCCAACCGCCGATGGCGAGGAGTGAACCGCGTTTGACGGACAGGCAGTGTTCTTGGATGTCGCCGTGGACGGGGGCGGCGGGGAAGCGCCAGAGGGAGACGTCTTCGAGGGCGGCTTCCCAGCGGCTCCACAGGGCGGCGGGAATGGTGACCTTGCGGGCGGCCTCGTCGAGGAGGGCGAGGTTGCGGTCGCGGCATTCGATGGCCGTGTAGGTGGGCAGTCCGATCGCGGAAAACACGGTCTCGGGGAGGTTGTGGAGGGCTGCGAGGGCGCGTCCGAGAGAGGCGGGCAGGAGTGGGTCGGTGTCGAGGTCCTCGTCCGTGGGGGCGGCGCCGCCCGGATCGCGGTGGACGTAGACGCTTCCGCCATGTGCAAGCTTGGCCTGCCCGGCCAGCCGGGGCACGTCGAAGGGGATGTAGTCGTGGTCGTGTGCCTGCCCGAGGCGGTCGAGGATTCCGGAGGTCGCTTCGAGGGCGGGGCCTGAGACCTCCTCGTGGGGGCAGGTGACGATCCAGCGGTTGCCTGCGGCATCTTCGATGCCGGTCACGGTAGAGAGCTCGTCGCTGTAGGAGGGCGGGCGCAGGGCGGTGACGCGCATGCCGGGGACGGCGGCGGTGGCCAAGGCCGCCAGTTCGAGGGGGCTCTTCGGGGAGGTCATTGACTTAACGTATCGCGTGTGAGGGCGCGCGAGTGCTTCCCCGCGCGGAGTCGGGGGAGATTGGGTGGGTGTGGGTTTGCTCCTTGCCGAAAAACTCTGTTATTTTCGACACATTGGCTTGGTCTGTAGCAAGGAGGCGCAGCGATGGAAGCCACGACGCGATCTCTCGCCGCGCGTGTCCGGGAGGGATTGGCTGCGGGCGGCATTGACGCGGCTCGCGATCCCGCGGCGGTGCGCGCGCTCATCGAGCGTGCCATTGATCGGCATGCCCCCGACCTGTTGCCCTCTGCCCGCGCGCAGATCGAAGCGGACCTCATGGACGACATCTGCGGCCTCGGCCCACTCCAGGTGCTGATGGATGATCCGTCGGTGGAGGAGATATGGATTAACGCGGCCTCGCGCGTGTTTGTCGCGCGTGGCGGTGTGGCCGAGTTGACCAGCCTGATCCTCACGGACGAGGATGTGCGGGCCCTCGTGGAGAGGATGCTGCACCACTCGGGACGCAGGCTCGACCTGTCGAGTCCCTTCGTGGACGCGATGCTCGCGGGCGGGGAGCGTCTCCATGTCGTCATTCCGCCGGTGACGGGTGCGTCGTGGAGCGTGAACATCCGCAAACATATCCAGCGGGCACGCACCCTGGAGGATCTGGTTGCGGTCGAGATGGTCGCTGCGCCGATGCGCGACTTCCTCTCGGCCGCCGTCAGTTGCGGGCTGTCCGTGCTCGTTTCGGGAGGAACTCAGGCGGGCAAGACGACGCTGCTGCGCGCCCTGGCGGGGGAGCTCCCGCGTTCGCGCCGCGTTATCTCCTGCGAGGAAGTCTTCGAGCTGGGGCTGGCTAACTGGGACCACGTTGCGATGCAGACTCGTCCGGCGGGCGCGGAGGGGACGGGGGAGATTACTCTGCGTGATCTCGTGCGTGAGTCCCTGCGTATGCGCCCCGAATGCCTGATCGTCGGCGAGGTGCGAGGCCCTGAGGCCCTTGATCTGCTGGTCGCTCTCAATGCAGGCGTGCCGGGCATGGCGACCGTGCATGCCAATTCGGCGCGCGAGGCCCTCGATAAACTCTCGATCCTGCCTCTCCTCGCGGGAGAAAACGTCACGACGGCGTTCGTCACACCGACCCTGGCCTCGTCGATTGACCTCGTGTGTCACGTTGAACGAGGAGCCGATGGGCACCGCCACGTCGCCGAGATTCTCGCGGTTCCCGGGCGCGTTGAAGGTCATCGGATCGAAACTGCGTCGCTCTTTACGTACGACGGGATCCGCTGTGAACGCGGCAGCGGCGGACTGGACCTGCATGACCGCTTTGCTGCGGCAGGGTTCGACCTGGCGTCCCTGCTGGAGTGGGGGACGCTGTGATCGCCATCGTGTGTGGGCTCGTGTTCGGGATCGGGATCGTTGTGGCCCTCTCCCCGTGGTTCCTCCCCGCGCCCGTGTGGAGGCCGTGGGGGCCGTGGAAGCGCGTGCGTGAGGACGTTGCGCGCGCACGCGTTCCGGGGCTGACGGCGGGGCGCCTCGTCTTGCTCAGCGGTGCGATCGGGGTGGTCGTCGCGGTGCTCGTCCTCGCTGTGACCGGCGCATGGCCGGTCGCCCTCATCGTGTCGCTCGGCGTGTCTTTCCTTCCCTACGCCTGGGTCGTCTCCCGGGTGCATGCCCACGCCAAGACCGTTCGTGCCGCATGGCCAGAGGTCATCGATGCGATGGTGTCCGGCGTGCGCGCGGGTACCTCGTTGCCCCAAGTCCTGTGCGACCTCGCGCAGGAGGGTCCCGTCCCCATCCGCTTTGCCTTCGAGGCCTTCTCCCGCGACTACAGTGCTCACGGGCGTTTTGCTCCCGCGCTCGATCGAATGAAAGAAGAAGTCGCAGATCCCGTCGCCGATCGCATTATCGAGGCGCTGCGGATTGCGCGCTCCGTCGGCGGTGCCGACCTGACGCGCCTCCTGCAGGACCTGGCCTCGCTCCTGCGCGAGGATGCGCGCGTGCGCGGTGAGCTCGAGGCCCGCCAGTCCTGGACGGTTGGGGCCGCTCGTCTCGGAGTCGCCGCGCCGTGGGTCGTCCTCCTGCTCCTGTCGGGAGGAGGCGCCAGCGCGAGCGTCTGGAACTCCCCGGGAGGCATCGCCGTCCTGTGCTCGGGTGCCGGGATCTGCGTCATCGCCTACCTGGCGATGAAGGCAATGAGTCGGCTGAGCTCCGATCCGCGCAACCTGGGGGGTGGATCGTGAGCCCCTGGACCACACGAATCCTCGACGTGGCAGTCAGCGCGCTCTTCGTGGGAGGGATTGTCCTCCTCGTGGCGGCCTGGTTCGCACGCCGCCCCTCCTTCGCGGCCCGCGTCGCGCAGGGCCGCGTCAGCGAGGAATCCCCGTCCCCCGTGAGTGCGTGGGCTCGGCGCGTCAGCGCGGCCGCCCTCGAATCCCTGGGGTCGACCACGGACTCCGTCTCGCGCCGTCTCGCCCTGGCGGGAATGACGCCGGAGGTCTCCGTCTTCCGGCTGCGCCAGGCACTAGCAGGTATCGCCGGTTTCATCCTCGCCTGCCTCGCCCTCACGGCGCGCCCGGCCTCCTCGCTGCGCGCCTCGCTCATCCCCCTGTGCGCGTGCGCTCTCGTCGGCACACTGCTGGGAGTCGCAGGTATGGACCGTTTCCTCACGCTGCGCGCCAATGCCAGGCAGCGCGCGATCGACATCGCCGTTCCCGACTGTGCGGAGCTGCTGGCGCTCGCGGTTGCGGCGGGGGAGTCGATTCCTGCCGCCATCGAGCGGGTTGCTGGGTGTGCGGGTGGGCCGCTCGGGGTGGAACTGTCCCTCACCGCAGGGCACATCCGCAACGGCACGCCCTCCGTGCGTGCGCTCTCCGACCTCGTTGAGCGCACCGAATCGCCCGCTCTCACGCGCCTGAGTCGAACGCTCACGACCGCGATTGAGCGTGGCTCGCCCCTGGCCTCGGTCCTGCATGACCAGGCGCGCGACCAGCGAGAACGATCCCTCGCCGCCCTGATGGAGGAGGGAGGCAGGCGCGAGATCGCCATGCTGTTGCCCGTCGTCTTTCTCATCTTGCCCGTGACCGTCATGTTCGCCCTCTACCCCGGGCTCATCGCCCTGGATTTCACACCGTGAAGGAAGGAAAACAGTCATGAAGAAACTATTCCTGAGGAAAACTCCCCTCGGGGAGCGCGGTGACGTGCCCGGATGGGTGCTTATCACGCTGATGACGGCCGCCCTCGTCGTCCTTATTTGGGGAGTCGCCTCGGAGCGCCTCGTGGAGATCTTTAACCGTGCGATGGACTCGATTTCAGGAATCTGACGCGCATCCCGAGCGAGGCTCGGAGGTCGTGTCGACAGTCCTCGTCCAGGGTCTTGTTGTCCTCGTGATTCTCCTGCTCGCCCAGATTGCCTTCGCCTCGCACGTGCGCACGATGAGTGTGAGCGCCGCGTCCGAGGGCGCGCGCCGCGGCGGGCTCCTCGGCGGCGACGAAGACGAGGCGAGGGCTCGGACGGGAGAACTCCTCGATTCTCTCGTGGGTGCGCCCAAGGATCGTGAGATCGACGTCGGGCGCGAGGACGACGGCGGAGTCGACGTGCTCGTTGTCACTGTTCGTACGCGCCTGCCTCTCGTCGGAGGCTTTGGGCCGCGGTGGCTCACCGTGCACGGTCGCGCTCTCGTGGAGGGGCCATGAACGAGCGCGGGGACGCCAGCGTGGAATTCCTGGGCATCCTGGTCGTCCTCGTCATTCCTGTCCTCTACATTTACATTGTTCTCGCGGTTGGGCAGGTGAGTGCCGGTGCGATGGCGGTGGATGCGGGGGCGCGTGAGGCCGCGCGGATTCTCGCTGAGGATCCTGCGCGCGAAGCCGACGCGTCCCATGCCGTTGCGCTCATCGTGGAGGACTTTGGGATCGATGCTCAGGCGGACGTGTCCCCGAATTGCGTTGGGTGCGAGGGCGATGGGGGCGTCGTCGACGTGCGGGTGTCCGTGCGCGTTCCCCTGCCCTTCGTGCCCGCGTGGCTGGGACGCGCCGGTGTGGATGTGTCCTCGAGTGCGCGCGTGCCCGTCCGGGAGGTGGTGGCCCATGGGTGATGAGGGGCGCGTCGGCGTGCTGATGGGGGCAGGTTGCGCGTTCGTCTGTCTTTTTCTCTTCGTCTCCCTCGCGCTGACCGAGGTCGCGATGCAGGATCGCAGGCTTGTGTCGTGCGCTGACGCCCTGGCGAGCGTTGGAGGTGGCAACGCCTCAAGCGGCTCGTTCTTCGTGGAAGGGGACGTGCTCGAAGTTGACGAGGCCGGGGTGCGTTCTCGGGTCGAGGAGGGTCTTGCGGCGCTGTCGGACACCACGTGCAAGGTGGGCGATGGTGTGACTGTGAGTGCGGTGAATGTCAGCGATACCGAGGTGGAGGTCGCAGTGAGTGCGCGGCCGACCGTGTCGTTGGTGCCTCCTGTCCTGCGTACGGCGGCGGTTCCCGAGCTGGTGCGGACCTCGAGTGCACGTCTGCGCGAGGCTCGCAGGCAGTATTAAAGTGGCGTCCGCTACGGTCACATTGTGGGATGGGTCCAGAAGTGAGGGTAAACGGAACGTAAACTTTAGGCCATGAGCAGCTTTGATACATCTCGTCTTTCCCCCGCGCT